>DASTZZ010000111.1 GCA_035764005.1 Terriglobales bacterium | reverse complement strand
TCTAACGCCGTCATGTAACAAAATCTCTGGTGAAGATCTACTCCTACGTGGATCATCGGTGCCTCCTGAAATGGGTCTTGTGCTTCGAGCACGTCTACCCTATAGGAGGCACACCCGTTTTCATCACATCTGAGTCCGCCTTAGGCGGACGAAGGATCTCCCGCGATGCTTAGGATTTAAGTGCCGCCTGCGTGGCTCCTCCACCAGAAATCCTGGATTTTAGGGGGAAGAGCCTGGCGAGCGCATTTCAGTCTGAAGCATTCCGGGAGGTCCTTCGCGCAAAAGAGGCGCTCAGGATGACAGATCTCTGGGCGGCAACATTCCTGTTTTTGGCAGCACCTAATTTGTGACCACGGAAAGCGAAAACACCTTATATGCTGCATACTGCTTTCAGAGGCGGATGCCATGAAACGCGTAAAGCGAATCAGACTGAAGACGAAGGCGCAAAACTCCAGCAAGCCTGAAAAGAAGAAAGAAACTCGCATGGAAGCACTCTCTTCCATGGCGATGGTCTTAGCCACGGCTCTTTTCATCATCGCGTTCAACATTCAAGCCTTCGAGATCCCCTCCAGCTCGATGGAGAACACGCTTCTTGTGGGCGATCATGTCTTTGTCGATCGGATCACCATCGCCCCGCCAACCTCGTGGGCATTCTTCGAGCATAGCCGGCCGATTCAGCGAGGTGACATCGTCGTCTTCTACTCTGTTGAGACCCCGGACCTGCACCTCGTGAAGCGCGTGATCGGCATTCCTGGAGATCGCATACACCTGCGTGATGCAGTGGTCTATCGCAACGGCGAAGCTCTGAAAGAGCCGTATGTCATTCACAGCGTCGGCGATTACGTTCCATATCGGGACAACTTTCCTTCTATTCCTCCATGGCAGGCCGGCGAAAAGGTGATCGCAGGCTGGCCAATTCGGCAAGGTGAAGACATCGTCGTTCCTCCCGGCCGTTATTTCGTCATGGGGGACAACCGCGATGTAAGTCACGACAGCCGCTACTTCGGCACAATCCCGCGAGAAAACATCATCGGAAGACCGCTCTTTATCTATTGGTCGTTCCAAACACCTGAGAATCAGTACGAAAAAACATCCGCGGGCGATCGCGTCGCGTTCTACGGACATGTGGCCCTGCACTTCCTTGATCAGACCCGCTGGAAACGAATGTTGCATGTAGTGCGATAACAGAACCGCCGCCGGTAGGCGGTGGGGCAGCCGCGTGTGTTGCGGCTGCGATTCTCGAAGGATGAGGCGCTATCGTGCTGCCCGGAGCTGGCCATTCGGCCATCTCCGGCCCACCGCCTACCGGCGGCGGTTCTGTCCATTCCTTGAGCTTCCCAACAGCTTCTCATATAGTCGCGATACGTATGCGACGTCTTCTTGTCCTCCTGATTGCCAGCTTCGCCTTTGCCCAGCATCAGCACAGCGCCGATCCGACCGATGTGCGCCTTCAGTTAGCTAAGCTGCCCGCGCCGAAGCATATGGATGGGCTCGGCCATGCGCACATCGCGATCACGACAAATTCTCCGGAGGCGCAGCAATGGTTCGACCAGGGCCTGGCGGCTCTGCATTGTTTCTGGGACTACGAAGCTTTGCGCGCATTTGAGCAGGCCGTACGTCTCGATCCTGATTGCGCCATGTGCCACTGGGGATTAGCGCGCGCGCTCGACAGCCGTGGCGGCGAGAAGGATCTGCAAAAAGCGGAATTAAAGAAGGCTCAAGAGTTGGCGGCGAAAGCTACTGATCACGAACAACGTTACATCCGCGCGGATGCTGCAGGAGAAGAGAAGAAAGATGACGACGCTGAAGCAGCTTACGCAAAAGACATGGAGGCGCTGATCGATCGCTATCCCGACGATCTGGAGGCGCGCCTCTTCTACGGTCTGTCGCTGAGCCACGGCTACACAAACGATGGAGATCCTCGTCCAGGCTCCCTTTACGGACAGTCAGTACTCCGCGAAATTCTCGATCAACACCCAGACAATGCCGCGGCCAACCATTACTGGATCCATGCTGTCGAGGGCAGTCATCCGGAGTGGGCCATCAAAAGCGCTGAGCGCCTCGCCTCGCTCGCTCCCGCTTCCGGACACATGGTCCACATGCCCGGCCACATCTTCTATCGCGTGGGAGATTACGAGCGCGCACGCCAAAGTTTTCTCGACGCCATGCACGTCGATCGTACCTACATGGACACACAGCACGTCGCGGAAAAAGATGATTGGAATTACGTACACAACATTGCTTATTTGATCGCCGATTGCGCAGAAGAAGGTCGCCGGCAGGAGGCACAGCAGTACGCAAAGCTGCTCGAAGGCTCATACAGCGATCCCGAACACTCGGGAGCTGCGAACTTCTACGTGTTGCAAATCGGCACCACGGCAACACGCCTAGCAATCCGATTCGGTGACTGGGATGCAGCGATCGGAAATCCTCTGCACTTCGGTGTTCCCGATTCAAAACTCGGCGTATGGGTTCGCGATTACCGCGATGGTTTGCTCGCATATGCCAAAGGCATGAAGTCCGCCGAGTCGGGCCAAACTGAGGAAGCTGAACACCAGGCTGGAGTTCTCGATGCGCTGCTATGGCGTCTGTCCAACGAGGATGTCGACGAAAACAACAAGCACGGGCGCGATCGTGTAGTGAAGATTCTAGGCACGGCATCGTTGGAGCTGCGTGGCGATACCGATATGGGAAAAGGAAGCCTTGAGGCAGGACGCAAGCTGCTGGAGCGCGCAGTCAAAGAAGAAAAGGAACTCGGCTACTCCGAGCCGCCGCAGTATTCGCGTCCTCCGCAAGAAGTATTGGGAGCTGCCCTGATTCGCGCCGGACATTATCAGGAGGCGCGCGACGCATATAAAAAGGATCTCGAAGAACGTCCCCACTCGGGTTTCGCGCTCTATGGAATCGCCAACGCCTGGGAAAAAGAAGGCAAGCACGCCGAAGCATCGAAGGCCTACCGCGAGTTTCTCGATGCGTGGTCCCACGCCGATCCCGATCTATCGCAGATCAAGACTGCGCAAGCTTACGTTCAGTCCTCCACGGTTGCGCAGGCGAAGCAGTAAGGTTGCGGTATCGGGATTCCCTGAAAAATCTGGAGCACAGCAGGAAGGTGGTCCGATGGAGAGATCAAACCGCCGACCGAGACATCAATCTGCCAGCAATGCGGTCAGGTGACCGGAATCTGGAATGATCGGAAAAGGGGATCCTTGGACCGGATGCGGAACACCTCTTTCGTCTATGGAGAAGGCAAAAATGCTGGATGTGACGTAGTCTGCAACATAAATAAACCTGCCTGAACGATCCATGGAAATGTCTATAGAAGAACTGGAACACGGAGCAGTGCCCATTAGTGTTAGAACCCCGGTAGCTCCGTTGACGGCATAAGCAGCCAATACGGAACGTGACGCTACGTACAAGATATTCTTAGGCGAGACAACAATCTTCCCAGCGGAAGGTATAGGGAGAACCTCTGGTGAGCTAGAAGCTTCTGCAATCCCACCCGATTTCTGATCGATTTGATAGATGTGGAGCGCGGTGCTGGCATTGTCAAAGCCGTAGATGTAATTGCCAGATGCGTCTATAGCCTGCAGGCCAGCCTGCCCAACATCGATGGTAGAACTCTTAGTAAAGGTTCCATCGCCATTGATCGAGAATGTAAAGATTCGGTTGAAGTAGTTCCCGAATGTTCCTTCCCCGGCTATGGCAAATAGGAATTTTCCGTTGGGAGCGACGAGTCCGCGTCCGAAAAGTCCTTCGGCTATTAGAGGCGTCCCCGAAGGCGGAAATTGAGTAACAATGCTCAGACTGCCCATGGAGGCGGAATAGCTATCGATCCCGCCGGTGAATACAAATACAAATTTCCCATCTGGAGTAATTGCGCTCGATATGCCCATATCGAAGGGATGCCCGGTAGATACGATTTGCGGCATCCCGCTGGTTGGGTCAACGTTGTAACCAATGGCTTGTTCGCTGTGGTCACCCGCCGCATAGAACGAAAGATCAGATGGGGACCGCACCATGCTCTGCGGAGCGGGATCTGTCTGGATGGATCCGACATTCGCGATCGCGCCGGTTTGAGGATCTATTTTGAACGCCTGCAAGATCGATTCGTGGCTGCTTCCGCAACACGGAAACGTCGTCATCTTGTCAGTGGCCACATACAGAAATTGCGATGGCTGAACGGGTGGCGTTGAGTTGGAGGGTCCGCTCGGATTCGCTGGGTTCGTAGCGCTATTCGGTGGGGCCGCATTGGAAGTGGAATTTGCTCCCGGCTGAGTGGTCAGGTTGTTTGCTGTAAGCCCGCGATCACATCCAATGAGGAAAAGACAACAGGCGCTTAGAACGAACAATAGTGCGAAATTCCGAGTCCCCATGCCACGCACTTCCCGCCACTCCCCGATACACCGAGCAGCAACAAAGATACGGTGGATTAGAGCAACTGAAAGTAAACGAGGTTTGCTGCCTCGTAGGCAATTGTCGACAACGTGTTTCTGCGACCCCAGCGATACCATGCCCTGCGTCATGTTCCCATTTGGGAATCTGAGCAGCCCGGTGATGTACTAGGGCTGGCGGTGGGCCTTTCTGAAACATGTACGAAGCCGGTCTGGATGCCGAACGCCGCGCGTGCTCTTCACCGCTTATTGGCAACGAGGTAAATAGCTCCTCGGCAGAGTAAGGGCCGAACCAAGCGGCTTCCGTTGTCTCCTGAACATGGTCGCCACCTGCGCCAAAGCAGAGTTGCTGATTCGTGAAAAGTGGCACCGTGAGCAACACTCGTGCTGACGCCCTCATCCGTACCACGGTGAGTCTCTACTGCGAAGGGGAGTCTCTGCCCGGCAGAGCTCATCCGGAGTTCTCCTTTGGAGACAAGTGGCCGAATGCATGTGAATGCGCGGGTGTCCATTCGCTCCGTGCGATCCGAAGACGCTAGATGCAGCAGGAGCAAGGGTGAGACGAAGCAATCTCCAACCGCTCGAAGATGAAACGGCAGAACTGCATCGGAGCGGCGTCGCAACTATCCATGAATTGCCGCGACCCAGAGCGGCGAACAGTGCCGTACCGCGTTTTGTCGAGGTAAGCGCTCCAAGAAAATGGAATCGCATGGGCGCGAGCCTTTTGCTGCATGTGGCTGCTCTCATCCTTCTTGTCAGAGTTGCTGTCTGGCTACCGCAGCATGTGCAGATCATGGCGCCCCAGCACGAATCGATAACGCTGATTGCGCCGAGTCCGGAGCGGCCGGTAATCGTGAAACCGCTTCCGCCGCCCCCGCCAAAGGTGCTGGCGGAATTGAGAGCAGAGCCGAAGCTGACTCCGCCGCCTCCTGAAGTGGTTCCCAAAATGGAAGCGCCTCCGGTGAAGCCCGCGCCGGCTCCGGAACCGCCCAAGATCGCCACAGCAACGCCTGCTCCTGTTTTGCCCAAGCCGGTTCCCGAAAAGAAAGTTGTCGAAGGAATGTTCGATTCCGGCAGCTCAGCGAAGCCGACGATCAAAGCTCCTGTTCGCGAGGTGCAGACTGGAGGCTTTGGCGATCCCAACGGAGTAGCAGGGAAGTCCAATCAGGAACGGAAGCTGACCGCCGCCTCAGTCGGGGCTTTCGACCTGCCGAGCGGACCAGGAAACGGAAACGGCGCAGGCGGATCTCACGGCAAACCAGGAGTGGTTGCGAGTGCTGGCTTCGGCGATGGCATGGCCGGGAACGGTTCCGGTGATCGCGCGCCCAAAGGCGGCGTGAGCACCGGCGGATTTGGAGCTGCGACCGTCGCACAAGCGGGCGCGAAGAAGCCGCTGCACGTGGCCGATTCCACTCCGGTGGAGATTCTCTCCAAGCCACGTCCGGCGTACACACCGGAAGCGCGGCAGATGCATATCGAAGGCGAAGTCCTGCTCGATGTGATGTTCGGTGCTTCAGGACAGATTCGCGTGTTGCGCGTGGTTAAAGGCCTGGGACACGGCTTGGATGAATCCGCGCAGCGCGCAGCGCAGCAAATTCGTTTCAATCCCGCGAAAAGAGATGGACAGCCTTACGACTCTAACGCGGTAGTACACATCGTCTTCGCCCTGGCGGAATGATGTTTCATTTTGGGAGGAATTATGTGGTTGGCTAGAAAGATCTGGATCGTAGCGATCGCGCTCACGGCGCCGCTCGCTTTGGCGGCGTCGGAGCCTTCAGCTCCCCAGGCAGCTGCGCAGCGATCTGCAAACGATGCCGTCATCGACAGCATTTTCGTTCGTGAGGCAAAGCTCGTTGAGACGATGCACAAGTACACGCCGCTGGTTGAGACCTACATCCAGAACACGAAGCCCGATGAAGAACTCGGCGACGTGCCGGTGAGCGACAGGTATTTTCTCGGACGTCTGGTTCTCGATAAGCATGGAATCAACGACAAAACGTTCGACAAGAAGAAGGTCGGGATATTTACCCGGGTGCTCGATCGGCTGAACAGCTTCTACAAGATGAATTACCTGCCGAAGGGATTCATGCAGCTCGTCTTCCTCAACGACCGCTTCAACAAGCAGAACTATGACCTCCGATATCAGCGGCAAGAGTTTCTCGGGGACGTTCGCACTCTGGTGTTCGACGTAGTGCCGTACAAGAAGATGAAAGGCGTGCATTTCGTCGGCCGCATATGGGTAGAGGACCAGGACCACAACATCGTTCGCATCAACGGCACGTACGAGCCGCAGCGCAACCGCGACATCTACTTCCATTTCGATAGCTGGCGTACGAACATGCAGCCGGGCCTATGGCTGCCGGCGTTCGTCTATACCGAAGATGCCGATGTGAAGTACGACCTTGTCCGCAAGATCGACATGAAGGGCCAGACGCGTCTTTGGGGATACGACTTGAAGCACTCAGGCCAGCAGACCGAATTTACCGACATGCAGGTGGAAGCGGTGAAAGACGTGAGTGATCGAAGTGGCGACAGCGCCAACGAGGTCAGTCCGCTGGAGAGTCGCCACAAGTGGCAGCGCGAAGCCGAAGACAACGTGCTCGATCGTATGGAGCGCGCTGGAGTGCTGGCGCCCGCGGGCGAGGTTAGCAAAGTGCTGGAGACTGTGGCGAATAATCTGGAGATCACCAACAACCTGAACATCCAGCCTGAAGTGCGCTGCCGCGTGCTGCTCACTACTCCTCTTGAATCATTCACGGTCGGCAATACCATCGTGCTGAGTCGTGGATTGCTCGACGTGCTGCCGGATGAGGCTTCGCTCGCGATGGCGATCTCGCACGAGTTGGCGCACATTGCTCTCGGCCATTCAGTGAACACGAAATATGCATTCAGTGACCGGCTCATCTTTCCCGATGAAGACGTAATGCAGAAGATCAGCATGGAGCGCAATGAAACTGACGAAGACGCAGCCGACAAGAAAGCCGTTGAACTGCTGCGCAATTCACCTTACAAGGACAAGCTCGCGAACGCCGGACTTTTCCTGCGCGCGCTGCAGGCGCACTCCGACGAGCTGCATTGGCTGATCAGTCCCAATTTTGGAAACAAGATGGCCAAAGGCGGCGACGTGCTGCGGATGGAGTCGCTTATTCAGAGGGCTCCAGCGCTGAAGGTGACAGACATTCATCAGATCGCCGCCCTCCCCCTTGGTAGCCGTATCAAGCTGGACCCTTGGAATGATCACGTCAGTCTGAAAAAAGCCAAGCCGGAGGCGATATTGTCCGCACGTGACAAACTGCCGTTTGAGGTCACGCCGATGATTCCCAATCTGGTACGCATCAATCAAACCAACGAAGTCGCGCAGAACGCTGGAGGAAGCCCCCAGTAGCCCGAAAGCCCGGACGAGTGCCCGGATTCACATTATGGAAGTGGCTTCGCGCTTGCCGTCGCCGCTCCGCGGATTACGGGTAAGCTTACGCTCTGCACAGCCGAAGGATCGTCGCGCAGCTTCAAATACAGCGGCGTGCTGGATGTGGCTCCCGGGCGTGGGACTTCGAGCGTGGTACCGGTGAAGCCGTCTGGAATTTGCGCGTCATCGTCGAAATCCGGGCTGGTCGATACTGCCGCGAGCAGAAACAGATCTGAGCCCGTCAGGACACAATTCTTCGCCGTCGCCACTGGACAACGAATTTCCTTCAAAGCGGGGAGGCGAACCAGAGTGCCGAGATTCTGCCAGTCTCCTACAGTGCCGTTTGCGTCGACGGCGCGGAAACGCACCGGACCAAAAGCGGAGGCACCGAAGGTCTTCGCAGGATCGAGCACACCTAACGCCGTTTGCGCGTCCTGCAGAACGAGCGTTCCGTCGGTCAGACTGAGCACTGTCTTGAACGACTGATCGGCAGCAGCAACTTCGATCTTCTGCGTACGAGGAAATGTTTCGGGCGACACAGCTTTCACGAAGAATACGATGCGGCCCGTAGTAGGCAGATCGTCAGGATTGCCGAGATGAATTGTCTGTGGAGACCCTTCGTCTTCCTGCACGCCTTTGCTGATCAGTGCAACACGAGGACGCGCCGGCAGCACCGTAGCGATCGTCGAGAAGGTGCGGCCGTCTTTCAGTGTCACGCTGGCAGTGAATGCCTGAGGCTTCACATTTGCGGTGTTGGACTCGGTGACGAGCGTGAGGTCATCGTGTCCATTGTCGCGATGGAAAGCGCCAGGACGAAATTTCATTCCGTAGAGTTCGAGCGCCGCAACCTGGTCAAGACGCTTGCCTTCGAGTTGTCCCGCATTGTCGCCCGCGTTCAGAGTGAAGCGATCGAACTGCGCTGCCTCGGAATAAGTTTGGACCGTGACCTGGTCCGGTTTTTTCAATCCATGCTGAGCGATTTCGAGGGTAAGCTTTCCCGGTTTGGAATCGGTGAGAGGGACATCCAGCTCCATCTCCTCCGGTTTAATCGCTTTCCACGTGACATTCGTGGTTTTACCAGATTCGTCGCGCACAGTTACGCTGCTCACGCAGGTTAAATCCTGGCCATCGATATGCAGTTTGTCGTTGCGTCCGACGACCAAAGATAGAGCGTCGTTCGATTCGACTCGCCACGGTTGCGACCGCGAGCTTCTCAACTGAAACTGCGGACCGCGGTAATGATCGAAGCCCCACATGCCGACGACGCTTGCAGTCATCTCGGGATTCAGCGCAGAAGGCTCGACTCTCGTTGTGTCTACGACGAAACCGCCTTTGGCGGGATCGGTCTGCAGCGGCAAGTGGAATGCCTTGCCGTGCTTGTCCTGCAGTTGCAATGTCAAATCATGTGCAAGATTACTGGCGAACACCAGTGGGGCGCCTTGAGTGGGGAGCAGAAGTGAAGGCGCCTCCGCACAGTACTGTTGCTTGGCGTCGATCGGCTGCAGCGGCGGAAATTGTGCCTTCTGCACGGGCGGAAGAGCCACCACCAGCACCGACTGCGGTTTTCGGAACGAGGGTGGATTATTCAGCTTGAGGTCGAGGGATTCCTTTTCGGGAATTGCCAAAGCGGGAATGTAGACGTACTGCGCGGTGTGGATGGAGCTCATGATGCGCGCGAGATCCACGACCGCGCCGACATAGGCGCTGTAAGCCCCGCCGCCGCCAAGTCGGGAATAGCTGAGCTGATTCATCAGGTCGGCTGTCGCGCCATTCGCGAGTTGCGCAACCATCGACTGGCTGTGGGCGTCATCGAGCACAAGATCGTCTTTATGCTGAGTGAGGCACGCAGCTTGCTGCTCGGCGGGCTTATCGAAGCACTGCTGATCGACTTTGATTTTCAGGCTGCGCGCCAGAAGAGCCGATTCGGGCTGCAAAGCCGAGGGATTCGATTCGGAAATCGACTTGATCTCGTCGAGATAGCGATCGAGGCGCATGCGGTCAAGGCCGGCCTGCTGAAGGTCCTGCGCTGCGCGGACGAAAGCGCCGGGGCGTCCACGGACCGCCGAACGCAAGGTGCTGAAGTCTCCTCCCGTTTCGGGAGCGAAGAAGACCAAGGCCTGCTCCGCTTCTTTGGGTACTACTACAAAGGCGCCTTCCTGGCGGACAGCACGGTCCCAGCTTTCGATTTTCGTGAACCATTCATCTGGAGGAGGATTGGTAGCGCCACGGAGGAAGGCAACGATAAGCAAATAGTGAGTCGATTGGCTCTCGGGAAAATCTGGATGCAGCCACAGACGATCTCCCGCTTCGAGATTCGGCACCTGGGAGATGGGAAGAGTCTTGCCTGCACGTTCGACATGCACGTCGAGTTTGGGACCGTCGAGGTCAAAGCCAGGGGCATCGGCGTGCGCCATCACTGAGGCAATGCAGACGAAAAAAGCCAGGATGAATCGACCCAATCGCATTGTTTCTATTTTATTTGACTCTGCTGCCCCATTCGCGGGTTAAGAGTGAAAGGCTCTTGTCTTGAGAGTTTCGTCTTAGCACTTTCTGAGCAGTTGCGCGTAAGTGTCCGAGGCCATAGGCTTGTGCGTGCGTTTCCCCATGGGTAAATTCTTCTCGGCCATCGTTGCCGTGATCGCGTTGGCTTCAGCAGGGCTCTTTTTGTCTCGCCACTGGATGCCCTCCCCTACCGCAAGGCATGCGCCCATTCTGGATTCTCAACTGCATTGGACGCTCGTCGATGCGGGCGTGATCTTCCTGATCGCACAGTTCGTGCTGGCCGCTTTCGTATGGAAGTTTCGCGCGCTTCCCGACAGGAAAACGAGGAGCTTTCCAGTAGGAGTTCGGATCGCAATCATCATTGCCGTCGTGTTTATCGGCATTGAGCTTTTTAGCGCAGCCACGCTTGGCAGGCGAGCATGGGCCAGCATGTACGACGGCTCCGCATCGAATTCGCTCCAGGTGGAAGCTATGGGGCAACAGTTCGCTTATTACTTTCGCTATGCGGGTGCAGACGGGAAGTTTGGCCCGGTGCACACCGACAAAATCAACGCGAGCATCGGGAATTACTTCGGACTTGATCGCGCTAACGATGACGCTTCGAAAGACGATGTCGTGAGTGCCGAATTGGTATTGCCCGAGAATCGGCCTATTGATCTTTTCCTCACAGCGCAGGATGTGATTCACAGCTTCTACGTGCGCGAGCTGCGGGTGCAACAGGATATGGTTCCCGGAATGAGAATTCCCGTCCATTTCACTCCTACCAAAGCCGGTAGGTATGAAGTGGTGTGCACGCAGCTTTGTGGTTTAGGACACTATCGTATGCGTGCCTACGTACGAATCGTTCCAGAAACGGAATTCGAAAACTGGATGCGAGCGCACAGCAGATGAATTCCAGCAGAGCAGGGAAGGAGTCCAGGCGAGGATTTCTCCGCACCTACGTCTTCAGCACCAACCACAAGGTCGTCGGGATTCAATACTTCTTTCTATCGTTATTTGCGGTTGTGGTCGGAATGACGTTGTCCTGGATCATGCGCATTCACTTGGCTTGGGGTGCAGGTGGCATATCCGGGTTCCAAAACCTGTTTGGCCTGAATGCGCCCGGTGGAGTTTTGACTCCCGAGTACTACTTGTCATTGCTCACCCTGCACGGCACGATCATGATCTTTTTTGTGCTGACCACCGCTCCCCAAAACGCGTTTGGAAGCTATTTTCTTCCGCTGCAGATTGGAGCCGAAGAGACGGCGTTTCCCGTTCTCAACATGCTGTCGTTCTGGACCACGTTGATTGCGCTCGGAGTCTTGCTTTCAACGTTATTCGTTAGCGATGGGCCGCCGATTTCAGGATGGACCGCCTATCCGCCTCTGAGTGCAGTGGGACGCGATGCTGGGCCGGGCCTCGCCGCTGGTCAGAACCTCTGGATCATCTCTCTCGGAATCTTCTGCATTGGCGCCATGATGAGCGCGCTCAACTTCATCGTCACCTTCATCGACATGCGATGCCAAGGCATGTCGCTGATGCGGGTGCCTCTAACCTGCTGGGCGTGGTTCATCACGGCGATTCTCATTTTGTTGAGTTTCGCAGTGTTGCTTGCCGCCGCGATTTTGTTGCTTCTCGATCGCAACGCCGGCACCAGTTTCTTTGTGCCTGCGAATTTGCTGGTAAGCGGAAAAATCGACCCACACGCTGGAGGCTCGCCTCTGCTCTGGCAACACCTGTTCTGGTTCTTCGGACATCCCGAGGTCTACATTGCAATTCTGCCGGGATTCGGCATCGTGTCGCACCTGATCACCTGCTTCTCACGCAAGCCCATATTGGGATACAGAGTCATACTCGGCTGCATGCTTGCAATCGGATTCCTGAGTTTTGTCGTATGGGGACACCACATGTTCGTGAGCGGAATGAGCCCGTTTTCGGGATTTCTGTTCTCGATTCCGACCATCATCATTTCGCTGCCGTCCACGATCGTGACCCTGCTGTGGCTGGGGACGCTCTGGGGAGGCAGGCTTCACTTCAGCACGGCGATGATGTTCTGCCTAGGCTTTATCTCGACGTTCATCACCGGAGGACTGAGCGGGGTGTTGCTGGCGCATCCGGCAATCGATTCCTACCTGCACGCGACCTATTTCGTTGTGGGCCACTTTCACATGGTGATGGGCGTTTCGGCGATCTTTGGAATCTTTGCCGCGACGTATTTCTGGTTTCCAAAAATGTTTGGTCGCTTGATGAGCGAGCGCCTGGGCGCGATTCATTTTGGGCTCACCTTCGTGGGAGTCTATTGCATCTTCTTGCCCATGCACGTCTTGGGGATGGAAGGCAGCCCGCGCCGATACGCCATGCTGACCGACGACTTCCTTCAGTCCACAGTGGGAATGCACCGCTTCATCACGATTGCGGCGCTAGCTACCGGAGCGGTTCAGCTTGTGTTCCTCTTCAATCTGTTCTGGAGCATGTTCAAGGGCAAGAGAGCGGGGGCGAATCCGTGGAATGCGACTTCGCTAGAGTGGTCGATAGATTCTCCCGCGCCGTTCATGAGCTTTCATGGGGAACTGCCTGTCGTTTGCTGTGGTCCTTATGAATATGGCGACGGTACGGAAGAGCGGGATTTCGTGATGCAGTCCAATTCTGTTGGAAGCGGGGATCAATGAACACCAGGTACGCTACATCATGGTCGGTACTCGCCGCGGTTTCGGTGGCCGCGAAATACGCAGTGGCGCAGGGCTGCGCCTCTTGCTATACGACAGCAGCGGCCGGAGGAGCACAAACCGTCCATGCGTTGCGGAACGGCATCGTCGTTCTGCTTGTTCCTCCGGCGCTGATGTTCGTCGGACTCATGATCGTGGTTCGCCGCTGGAGAACCAGTGCAGATGCAAATCCGCGAGTACCAGATCGGAATGGGTCGGTGGATTTCGATAGCTCTTCGTAATCGGTGGGTTGCAAATCTCTCCTATCACGCCGCCTGGCAGCAGGCTGAGATCGCCTCGTTTTCGGACGAATAGATTTCCAGCACACGATCAACTTGCATTATCCCGAAGATGTCGTGCACCTTCTCGGAGGCTCCGCCGATTAGCAGCAGGGAACCGAGCGAGCGTGCTTTTTCAAAGCAGGCGATGATCGTGCCCAGTCCGCGAGCGTCAATCTGGTCGACAGCTTTGAGGCCCAAAATGCAAATAGAAAACTGTGACAGGACGCTTTCCACGCACTTCTTCAATAATTGTGCTTCCTTGCCAAACCGAAGACGGCCACTGCAGCGTATGAGTGCGATTCCCTGATCTGCCAAGATTTCCAGCTTTAACTCCAATGCATCCTCCATGAGACATCTACTCCTGCTAAGTTGGCGAAGAATGATCGTTGAATGAATAGACGGACTGAGGAACGAAATGTTTACCGCATTTTGGGGAAAATTCGAGGTGTAGTGGCGGACGCGGTACAGCGAGATTTGGTGAAGCGAATACCAGAGCTGAACATCGAATTCAATCTACCTTAGCTTCTACTTAGATTCAAGAGGCGACCTTCACGATTCAGGAATTGTTCAGTTCGACGCAGTTCCATATTAGGAATTGATCCTTTGCCTGACGAGCAAAAGGTGGGATCGATTGGCGATTCATAGTTGTTAAACGAGATTTGTGAGGAAATTGTTCCAAAACCCTCGTGAGCCGAGTCCTCACAGTTACTAGCTGCCCACCTTGCATTGTCTAAACCCCGTCTTTTTGCTGGTTCCTGGCCAGTCAAGTTGCTAGTATCTGCCGCAAGTGTCGGCTCGATGGTTACTCCGGTAATTCCGCCGGTTCACGACTGGCGGGGTTCTGGGGGTTCCAGAGCTAACATTCGATTTACGCCAGACGCACTTAAGCCATGAAACCAGAAGCGCTCATCCTGACCGGAGATCTCGAACTCTCGCAGGCGATTCGCACTGCAGTGGAGCGCTTTGGCATCGCGACGGGATCGGGTGCGAGGGGCGGAGATGTTCTCGAAGAGCTCCAGCGAAATAAGTTCGATCTCGTGGTAGTCGATTGTTCCAACGTCGAACAGGGCTGCGCTGCGCTGCGCGAGATCCGACTTAGTCCGACTCATCGCTCCGCCGTATCGATCGCCATCGTTGGCGAGCATGGAAACCGGGAGCAGGTGTCAGAAGCAGGCGCTGACTTCATCGTCTCCCATGCAAATTATTCGGTAGAAATTGCTACCACGCTGCGCTCGGCGTATGGATTGATTCTCCGCGAACGAGGACGATACAGCCGCTTTCCGCTGGTTGCGGAAGTTGATGTTCGCTGCGGCGCATTCTCAACTCATGCCTGGATTTTGAATGTCAGCCAGGGAGGCGTTTGTATTCGAGGTATCGATGAGCGGCTATCGGGCAGCTTGCATATGAGATTTGCATTTGAGGATGGCGGACCTTTAGTCGAGCTGACGGGAAGCATCGTCTGGCAGCGCGATGGTCTTACCGGCGTGCAATTCACGTCGATGACGAAAGCCGATCGTAGCGAGCTTGAAGGTTGGCTGTCTCGTCAATTTGAAATCCAGACGCTGGTTCGCCCGCCAGTTCCCTTGTCTCGCGTTGCATTGCCGATCGTGGAGCATCCAGCGGCATCTGAGCCGCGAACGCCCGCCGTTCCCATTCCGGGAGGTCTTCATCCCATTGTTACGGCGATTATCCGTGGCGGGCCGGTGCGCGCTCGATGCTCAGGATGTCAGGCCGACATTCCTCTCGGATCAAATATTGGTGACTCTATCGAGCAGGAGCGCAAGCTGCGCGATGCGTTTGCACGGCATCTCCAACAAAAGCACGCTGCGGAATTGAAGGAATCAGAGTCGAGCTAGGCTTCGGCGCGGAGCGCTTCCACCGGATGCAGACTAGCCGCCCGGCTTGCCGGTTGGTAACCAAACAGCACACCGACGGCGCTTGAGACTAACAGCGCAAACAGCACGGAAGTCCACGAGACATTCAGGTTCACAAAATCCTGAACAAATATTGCTGCAGAAGCCAGTAAGGCGAGTGCGCAGAATGCGCCCGCGATCGATCCGGCCGAGCTGATGAACACTGCTTCGAGCAGGAATTGAAGACGAATTTCCGATGAGCGTGCGCCCAGCGCTTTCCGCAAGCCAATCTCCTGCTTTCGCTCCGCAATGTTTGCCAGCATGATGTTCATAATGCCGGTGCCGCCCACCACAAGCGTAACCAATCCGATCGCGAGAAGCACCGCGCTCATTGCCAGCGAAATGTCGCCCGCGGTTTGAAGCAACGAGGAAAGATTCTCTACATCGTATTTAGCTTCCGGGCGATGATGGCTCTGAAGTAGCTGTTTCATATCCCGGGTGATCTGACGCACAGCATAGGAGGAGTCCGCTTGTGCGTAGATTACCTGCAGGAACGACTCGCCGGTAATGAGCCGCGCCGTCTTGTAGGGGACCAGAATGGTTTCCGCCTGAATTTCTGATTGTCCAAAAGTGGGAATACCTTCGGTGAAGGTGCCGATCACCGTGCAGTGGAACTGGTCAATGCGCAGGCGGTCGCCGATTGCCAGTGTGGGATTGCGGTCGGCAATCGCATCCGTCACCAGGCAGACCCTCGAGCGCGAGCGAAAATCTTCGTCATCGAAATAGCGGCCAGAGGTGATGTTCAGATTGCGAATCTTCAGGAAATCAGGCGTTGCGCCCACCAGTCGCGCGTGGCGAGGCTTGCCGGCGATCTGGAAGTCAATGGGCGCATCGTAGGTTCCGGCAACCGCTTTTACCCCCGGGATTGTGGTGCGGATAGCGTCGAGATCGGCAAGGTTTAACTCATCTTCGAGAGTCGTCGGATTCCCATTTCGGTTCAGTGTTGCATATGCCAGGTTTGCGCCTATGCCTTCAATGCGCGAGACGATGTATTTTTTCCCATTGCCGGCGATGGTGAGAACCAGCACCAGCGACGCGCAGCCGATCACTACGCTCAGAGTAGTGAGGAATGCCTTCAGGCGATCAGCCTTGAGCGCCGCTACTGCCAATCGAAGACACTCGATCCATCTTTGCATTGTGTCACTCATGCGACGGGAGATTCGTAAGTAAGTAGTTGTCGGCGTTGTGAGCCACCTCGTGCACCTTCGCCTCACCGACGAGTTGCTTCAGATGCGGCACATCGCTTCCGTACGCAAGCAGATAGAATCGCGCCGGCTGCAACCAGAGCGCCTGGAATCCCTGGTCATCGATGAAAACTTTCGCGCTTCCGGGAGCATACGAGCCATACTCGAGATTGTCCTTGCGTCCATTCCATAACAGCGCGCTGCGGTTGGTATAGAAGAAGACCGACGAGAATGCATAGTAAGCGTCTGCTTCGATCAGTTCTCCTGGAGGAGATTTTTCCAGTGCCTGTGCGAGCGGATACGAACCGAGATAGCCATCAAACCGAATAAGAGCCACTCGAGCTGCCTGAAAGAACACCACCATTGCAACGGCAATCGCAGCGATTTTTTTCGCGTTTTCGCGGGCGAGTGTGAGCCCTACCGATGCCAACGCAAACGCGAGGGCTGCGAGAGCGAGCGGTAGCTTGAGATAGGCAAATGCGGCGAGGGTGAGGTCGCCGAAATGGCCGAGGGACAACGTATAGAGCTCAGGATGCTGAACCAGTGCCTGCGAGATGTCGCCCGGCGCGGGCGTGCGCCAAACCAGCAGGAGCAAAGTTGCTACCGCAGCAAACAGCAGACCGAAGGTGATTTGGAGTCCGCGCATTCCTGCGCGAACACGCGTGTTCTCTGAAGCGATTGCCGATCCGAGGAGCATGGCTAGAGCCGGATAAATCGGCATCGAGTAGTACTCCTGCGTGGTGGAGAAAGTGAAGAAGACCATGACTGTGCCGATCCAGCAGAGAGCCATCAGGCGCGCACGACCGGCGCGCGTGCTCGGACGGTAACTCAATCGTGCAGCGGCAGGCAGAAATGCCGACCAGGGAAACAGCCAAACCAGGTTCAGCAGCCAGAAGAGCGCGCGAGGGACGGTGTTGTAATCATGCGGATATCGAAGGTTCAGGAAGCGCAGGAGGTGCTCGTTGAAGAAGTAGAACCAGAAGAATCCGCGGTACTCACCAGGACCGCTGTGCAAGGAAAACGCCAAGTAGGGTGGATTGCGAAGGGTAGCGAGCACATGCCAGGGCACAGCGATGAGCAGCGCGATTCCCGCCACTGTAAACATCTGCAGGCGTTTCCACGCGCTCAGTGCGAACAATTGCCGCGTGCAACCCATGTACAAGAGGACTGCAAGTATCGGGAAAACGATCGCGATCAATCCCTTGAGCAGTAAACCAGCGCCAAAACAGGCGCCAAGCAGAACGGCGTGAATCGTTCCTGGTTCTTCGTCAGGATCCAGCAATCGCAGCCACGCCCAGATCGCGCCTGTGATCGTCAGAGTCAGCAGTGCATCGGGAATCAGAATGCGTGTGAAGAGGAACAGTCCAATGCACGTCGCCAGGGCCAGCCCGGTGTAGACTGCCGCCGCTTCATCGAACGCCCAGCGCGCGAAGCGGTAAGTAATCCAGCACAGCAGCAAAACGCCGAGAGCAAGCGGCAGGCGCGCTGACCAGTCGTGCACGCCCAAGGTGCGGTACGAACCCGCCATGAGCCAGTACACAAGCGGAGACTTTTCCAAATAGGGAACGCCATCGAGGCGCGCGGTGACGTAATCTCCAGACGCGAGCATGTTGCGTGCGATCTGCGCCTGGACGGCATCTACGTCGTCCATCAGATGCGGCGGGCTGATGACGCCTACGAGGAAGACAAGGCTAGCTGCGGCGAGGACGATCCGACCCCCTCCAAGCCCTCGACCAGCACCTCGGATACCTGTTCGGCCGCCGGCAGTTCCACGCTCCAGCGCTTCATCCACATCAACAACACCATAAGTCCCCATAACTGATAACCTGCGTTCTCTCTCCTCTCGAGATGCCTGTGAATCAGGCGTTCGACTGCGGGCCAACGGAACAGTCCGGTGTCCTCGACGTTTTCCCGGTTCAACGTTTCCAGAAGGAGTGGTCGCAGCACTCCGCGGAACCAGTCGTGGACCGGGATATCAAATCCCATTTTGGAACGATGCAAGACATGGGGCGGCAACTTGTCCGCCATCAGCTTGCGCAGCACATATTTTGACGTGCTGCCGTACAGCTTGAACTTTGCTGGAAGCGCCCGCGCGAACTCGACGATGCGCATATCGAGGAATGGCGGACGCACTTCCAGCGAGTGCGCCATGCTCATGCGATCGACTTTGTAGAGAATGTCGTCGGCGAGATAGAAGCGTTGATCAAAATCCAGAAAACTCTGCAATGTGGAGCCGCTCATTTGACCTAACCATCCGCCGAGTGAATCCGGCTCTGCGAACAGAAACAGGTCTTCCTTGTCGCGCTCCGAATTGGTTCCGTTCCAGAAAATGTGCGCGAGCTGCGGCGATAGCAGCGATCCTTCGAGAAATCGCTTGAGTTTATATTCGAAGCTAATGCGGCCATCCTGAGCGGGCAATCGTGCTGCCATAGCCAGTGCGGCCTTGCGCAGGGCACGAGGCAACAGTCGGAACGTCGAGGCATAGCGATCAGCTTTGTAGGTCAAATAGCCGGCGAATAACTCGTCCGATCCTTCGCCGCTCAGAGCTACCGTCGCGCTCTCTCGCGTGATCTGAGAGAGAAACCATGTGGGCAGCGCTCCGGCATCGGCGCTCGGCTCGTCGGAGTAGAAGGCGAGGTCTTCGATTGCTCCGATTAGATTTACTTCGCTATTCAGATCAAACTCCGTGTGATCGGTTCCATAGTGGCGGCTCACGCGGCGGATGTGCTCGCTCTCGTCTCCCGAACTGCCTTTGAAGGTAACGGAGAAAGTCTTAATCGCCTTTCTTGATTGCTCGCTGGCGTAGTGAAGGATTGTCGAGGAATCCAATCCGCCGCTCAACCAGATTCCCACCGCTGTGTCGGCGACAAGTTGTTCGCGCACCGCCTCGGAAAGGAGAGCGTCGAGTTCTTCACATGCAGCTTCGATGGTTGCCGGCGATCGCCGCTTCGGTGAAGCGATCGCGAAATCGCTTACATGGGCGGCGCCTCGCTGCCACTCGAGCATCTGGCCGGGCATCAGCTTCACGATGCCATCTACCAGAGTGAATGGTCCTGGCACATAGTTGACGCTTAGAAATGAGTCGAGTCCTTGAAGGCAGATCTGTCGCGGCACCTCCGGATGAGCAAACAGGCATTTCAGCTCCGAGCCAAAGAAAACCTCGCCTTCATGCAGCCGATAGTAAAGAGGTTTAATGCCCATGCGGTCGCGTGCGAGCACGAGTCGGCGACATGACTGCGTCCATGCCGCAATGGCAAACATGCCGCGGAAGCGCGCGAAGCATGAATCGCCCCAATGCAGGTAGGCATTCAGCGCGACTTCGGTGTCGCAGTGAGTTTGAAAACGATAGCCGACTTGTTGAAGTTCGCAGCGAAGTTCATGGTGATTGAAGATCTCACCATTGAAGATAAGCACCACATCGCTATCTGAACTCTTCAGCGGCTGGTCGCCGGCTTCCAGATCAATGATTCGCAGCCGCGTAGCGCCGAGCGATACCTGTCCTGAGACGAATTGTCCCTGATGATCCGGGCCGCGATGGGCGATCGAGTCGAGCGCTGATGTCAGAACTCCAGCAGGAAGACGTTTTTCAACGTGGGTAAATCCCGCGATTCCGCACATTATTCGAATGTTTCTCCGGCGCGCGGGCGCGGTGGGTGCTGGACTCCGGCCCGTTCGTATTGCACCGCAAACTTCAGATTTACGGTTCGTTTCAATTGACGGGGGAACCGCAAAGGGCCATCAAAATGACACAACTAATGCCAAATGTAAAGGAATGTTAAGTAACCTTTTAGCGCGCGAAGCAAGTTACCACATTGATTTCACAACTTTTAGTAGCCGAAACACTGAACTGGGTCGAAAATCCGGCGAGTTGCAATGCGTGAAGGCTAGACCTTAGGAGCTGCGAAACCAATACGACTTTTGTGGAGGCCAACCCGATGCAGCTGGTTATCGCTAGGCGCTTGGATTGAACCAGCGAATCGTCCAAAACAGTGCGGCAGCAACCGCCGCTGAAGCGGGAATTGTGAGGATCCAAGCCCAGACTATTTTGCCGGCTACGCCCCAGCGCACGGCAGAAAGGCGCTGAGTGGAACCGACACCGACGATTGCGCCAGTGATGGTGTGCGTCGTACTGACGGGAATGCCTGCTGCCGCAGTGGCGAACAGAGTTATCGCTCCGGCGGTTTCCGCGCAGAAGCCGCCGATGGGCTTGAGCTTGGTAATTTTGGAGCCCATCGTGTGCACAATGCGCCAGCCGCCGAAGTAGGTGCCAAGTCCCATGGCGAGGTTCGCTCCGAGAATGATTGGCCAATGAAAATGCCCCCAGGTTGTCGAGAACTCGTGCTTGGTGATGATGCCATCGGCGTAGAGCGCGCCGGCGATGATGCCCATAGTCTTCTGCGCGTCATTGCCGCCATGCCCGAGGCTGTACGCAGCGGCGGAAAGAAGTTGCAAGCGTCGAAATAGTGCGTCGACGCTTTGTGGCGCCGAGTTCCGGAAAATCCAGAACATCGCGGTCATAAATATGAGACCGAGGATCATTCCCAAAATTGGAGCCACAACAATGAAGATCAGAGTCTTGGTCCAGCCGTGGGGAATGATTACGCCGAAGCCCGCACGCGCGATGGCGGCCCCAGCGTAAGCCCCGATCAGAGCATGGGAAGATGACGTTGGCAGTCCCCACCACCAGGTGAGAATGTCCCACACGATCGCACCCACAAGACCGCTCAGCACTACCGTTTGAGTGATGCGATTCACGTCGATCATTCCGGCGCCGATCGTTTTTGCTACCGCAGTTCCAAAAATGAAGGCAGCGATGAAATTGAAGATCGCCGCCCAAACCACCGCCAGTCGTGGCGACAATACGCGTGTAGAGACCACTGTTGCGATGCTATTTGCGGCATCGTGAAAGCCATTGAAAAAATCGAAGCAAAGAGCCAGCAGGATGGTGACAATGACCAGGATTGTCGCGTTATCCAAGCAGGAGAGTCTCCGAAACTACGAAGCTGCAGCGAGGCTGCCGCCAAGGTTTTGACAACAGATACAGCCGGAACAGTGGAAATACAGGCTTAAGCGCTCTTCACAACAACCGACTCGATGACGTTTGCGGCGTCCTCGGCCTTATCGGTCGCAGTTTCGAGTACTTCATACAGCTCTTTCTTCTTGATGAGCGAAATTGGATTCGTTTCGGTTTCGAAGAGCTGACCCAGCGCTACGCTGGCGATACGATCAGCCTCGTTTTCCAGACGATTAATCTCGACACAGTACTGCAAAACGTTGTTCTTCTTTTCGAGATGTGAGACGGCTTTGCAAAGCTGTTCCCCCTGACGAATGATTACGTCAGCGAGCTGGGGAGCGGAAGGGGTGAACTCCGTAATCTTGTACATCACCAGGCGCTCGCCGGCGGCATGAACAAAATCGAGGACATCGTCGAGCGAGGAGGCGAGCTTGTGGATGTCCTCCCGGTCGAACGGCGTAATAAACGTCTGATTGAGGCGCGTGAGGATCTCGTGCGTCATCTCATCGCCCCGGTGTTCGATGGTCTTGAGCTGCTCGACGCGCGATTTCACGTCCTTCATGTCTTCCAGAATGGCTTTGAGCAGTTTGGCGCCATCGGTAAGATTGCTCGCCATGTCGTAGAACATGTCGAAGAACTGCGTCTGCTTTGGAATCAGCCGGACCATGCGTCTCACACACTCAGAGTGAAGAAGCTACGAAGGATGACTATTTCATGGGGCAGGTTTGATGGTCAAACCTTCAAGACGCGATTTGCCGCGCAGAAGCGGAAGCACGCAAAGAATGAGCGGAAACAGCGTGGACTGAAATCGTGTTGTGTGCGTCCTTTGTGGCGCTGTGGCAGGGAATCCTAGCCGGTTGGCATATCGCGCAACACAGTGGATAACTTTTCTACAGCTTGCCGCAAAGCACTTAAATCCTGCGTTAGGTCCCAATGGGTGAGGTCTTCGCTGAGCTGTGTGGTGAGTTGCTCGGCGATGCGGATGCGTTCCTTCAGCAACAAACTCTGAAGGTCCGATTCGCCACCCTCCAACCACTGCTGAACGCCCCAGCTAATCAAACGAATGCGATTGACTGCTTCCCGGAAGCTGACAAGCACTCGCCGGTCGACCATTCCCGCTTGCAACAACTGCCCCAGTTTGTTCAGTTCCGCGGTGATTCGTTCTGCCTGGGCATTTACCTGCGCGCTGAATGCGGAATCCGATGCGGAGGACTGGCTGCCAGGCGTTGTCTTCGAGCCGAACACAGATGGTACAGATGCTGGGTCTAAGAAGAAGGTAATCTCGCCAAAGATGCCGGATCTGTGGATATAATGCGAAGAGCGCCTGTCGCATCCCTGCCACATGTCACCCAAAGCGAAGCAAATCAAGATATTTTTGATCGCACTTTCGCTATTCGTCTTTTTATTGGCACTCGACGCGAAGCTCTCGCTCTACGAGCAGCCTGCGCAGGTGGATGCGACCAACAGCTCCAAACTTTGGCTGAGTGGACAGAAGATGGAAGCGCAAACACCGCCCATTTTGGTCCTTGCTGTGCTCAGCCTCGCATTCGTCCTGCTGCGGCCGCGGTTCCACCGATCGCCTTTACCGACCACGCAGCTTCGCGTTCCCCGGCCGTCTGCGATGCCTGCTTTCGAATTTCACCGCTTCCTGCGTCCCCCGCCTAATTCCTCACGCCACTACTCCGCTTAGCTTCAGTTCAATTCAGCGCAGTCGGTTCCTGTTCGACGACTGCGATTTGAAATGAACGTTGAGCTTCCTACCGCGTTTAGCGAGTTGCCGTTTCCTAGACGCGAAGCGTCATAGCGCGGAAGCACCGCGCGAAAAGAAGAGCTGAATGTTCTGGCTCCAGAGTTTAACCGCGAGGAATAACGTGGAAGTACGCCGCAAGTATGCCATTTCGATAGCAGGGATCGCCCTCATTTGTCTCATTGCCGTGCTACTCATCTCGGCGCGAGTACGCGCCAGCACTCCGTCGGGCAGCATTGGAAGGACAGTGCCCCGCGCTGCCGTCGCGCTTGTCCGACGCGGAACCATCGCCAACACGCTCTCGATAGCCGGGGAGTTTCTCCCGTTTCAAGAAGTCGAGCTGCACGCCAAGGTCGCCGGATACATAAAGAAGATCAATGTCGATATCGGCGATCGCGTGCATCAGGGCGAGGTATTGGCTGTTCTTGAGGTTCCCGAACTTGCAGCACAGGTTCAAGGCGCCGACGCCGGTGTCCGCCACAGTCAGGACGAGATTGTCCGCGCGCAGAACGAAGTCGCGCGTGCGCAAGCCGATCATGAAGCGCTGCACGCAGCGGCGATTCGTCTAAAGCAAGCCTCGCAGGCACGCCCCGGATTGGTTGCCGCACAGGAACTCGACGACGCGTTAGCAAAAGACCGTGCTGCCGAGGCACAGGTGGAGGCTGCGAAGTCGGCGCTATCGGCGGCGCGACAGCAGCTCGATGCCGCGAAGGCGAGCCATCTGCAGGTATCGGCAATGTCTGATTATTCGCGCATTGTCGCTCCGTTTGACGGCGTAGTCACATGGCGATACGCCGATACCGGCGCCCTTGTGCAGGCTGGGACCTCGACCAACAGCGCGCAACCGGTGGTGAAGATCGCGGAAGTCGACGTCCTGCGCCTGCGCATTCCCGTTCCGGAATCACTGGCCGCCTCCGTTCATGACGGCCAGCCGGCAGAAATTTCGGTGCAGGCGACTGGCGAACACTTTACCGGCAAAGTATCGCGGCTCACAGGAGCTCTTGATCCTTCGACGCGAACTGAGCAGGTCGAGATCGATGTTCCCAATCAGAAGCTGCATCTTGCGCCGGGCATGTTTGCCGATGTGGTCCTTCAGGTCGAACGGCACGATTCTGCACTGCTGGTTCCGGTGCAGGCGGTCAACCGCGCAGGTGACCAAGCTTCGGCGCTCGTGGTCGGCAGCGACCATCGCGTCCAAATCAGACCCATACGTACCGGACTCGAAGACCCTAACTCGATTGAGGTTGTCTCAGGATTGAAAGACGGCGACCGCGTAATCGTTGCCAATCTGGGCTCGTACCAAAATGGGCAAACGGTCGATCCCCGCGTGAGCGTCTTCAATTCCCAAGCTGCGAATGGAGGCGCGCATTAGCCGATGTCTCGATTTGCAATCAAATATCCCTTCTTCATCATCATGCTGTGTTTGATGATCGCAGTAGTCGGCGTCGTGAGCGTGGCGCGCATGCCGGTAGATCTGTTTCCCAACATCAACATTCCCGTGGTCGTAGTAGCGACTTTCTATTCGGGAATGCCGCCGGAACAGATCGAGTCCGACATCACCGGACGCTTCGAGCGATTCTTCACTCTGGGCAGCGGCATCGATCACATGGAGTCGCGCTCACTCCCCGGTGTGAGTCTGATCAAGATTTATTTCCAGCCGGGGACCGATGCGAACGCCGCCGTAAGCACCATTTCGAATCTCGCCATGGCCGATCTGCGGCGTTTGCCACCGGGCACGCTGCCGCCCGTAATCCTGAAATTCGACGCTTCGAGCCTGCCGGTCTGCCTGATTACTCTGAAAGGTACCGGACTCACCGAAACGCAACTTCGCGATCTAGGTCAATACAACGTCCGCAACCAGGTGGCGAATATTCCCGGCGCCTCGGTGCCGCAGCCGTTCGGGGGCAAGTACCGGCAGATTCAGGTGTACGTCGATCCGGTGAAGCTGCAGGCCCATCAGCTCAGCGTGATGGACGTCGTGCGCACCATCAACGACTCCAACATGATTCTCCCTGCCGGTGATGTTCGCATTGGGCCGAAGGACTTCAACATCTACACCAATAGCCAGCTTCCATCCACAGCAGAAATCAACCAGCTCCCGCTTAAGACTGTCGGTAATGCTTCGGTGCTGGTCGGCGATGTAGGCCAGGCGATGGATGCGGCGCAGATTCAGAACAGCATCGTCCGCGTGGACGGACAAAGGTCGGTTTATCTGCCGGTCATGAAGCAAGGCGGCGATAGCAACACCATCGCAATCGTGAGCGGAGTCAAGTCGGCGCTCAACGATTTGTTCGACGTTCCCAAGCAACTGGTCGCGAAGGTAGTCTTCGACCAGTCCATTTATGTAAAGACCGCGATCAAGAATCTCGGCAATGAGGGCGGAATCGGCCTGGTACTAACGGCTGTAATGATTCTCATCTTCCTCGGCAGCGTGCGAGCCACTGTCGCGGTTATGCTCTCGATTCCCCTTTCGGCACTGGCGGCCTTTATGGCGCTGGACGCCGGCGGCGGCACCATCAACACCATGGTGCTTGGCGGACTGGCGCTGGCGTTCTCCCGCCTGATTGACAACTCGGTCGTAGTGCTTGAGAACATCTTCCGCCATCTCGAAATGGGAGAGTCTCCGGAAGAAGCTGCCGAAAAAGGTGGACGTGAGATGGGGTTGCCGGTGCTCGCCGCCACCTTCACCACGGCGATCGTCTTCTTTCCGGTGATCTTCCTCTACGGCGTGAGCAGGTTCCTGTTTACGGCACTTGCCCTCTCGGTTGTGCTGTCGCTGTTTGCGTCATACGCGGTGGCAATGACGGTTGTGCCGCTTTTCTGCGCCAAATTTATTCACAAGCTCGAAGCTGATGAAGAGGAAGGACACGACCGGCGCCGCTCTGGATTCGGCCGCTTCGTCCATTGGTTCAACCACAAGTACGAAGCGATGCTCGGCAAATACGACGTTGCCGTCAGCAAAACGCTGCTCCGTCCTGCCGCGAGCGTGATCGGAATTCTCGGCGTGTGTCTCTTCACCTTCGCCCTATACCCGCTGCTCGGAGTCGCGTTCTTTCCCAGAACGGACCCGGGGCAGTTCATGATCAATCTCAAAGCGCCAACCGGCACTCGGCTCGAAGTCACAGATCGATACGTTAAGAAGGTCGAAGACGACATTCGCGATGTTGTCTCTCCGCGCGATCTCGGCGTTGTTGTTTCAAATATCGGAGTTCAGCCGGGATTTTCTTCCATGTACACCAGCAATTCCGGCCAACACACCGCGACCGTGCAGGTGAGTCTGAAAAAAGGGCACGAAGTCGGCAGCTACGAGTACATGAAGCGTGTGCGCGAGAGGCTGGCTGACGATCTGCCGGAGTTATCGACGTACTTCCAGTCTGGCGGACTGGTGGACGCGGTCATCAATCTCGGTTTGCCCGCGCCGATCGATATCCAGGTTGGCGGAAATAATCTCGACGCCGCCTACAAAACTGCGCAAGAGCTTGCGACCAAAATTCGCGGTCTGAAAGGCGTGAGTGACGTTCTCATCCCCCAGGATCTCGACTATCCGGCGCTGAAGGTGAACGTCGATCGGGAAATGGCTTCGCGTCTGGGCCTCTCATCGCGCGAGGTGGTCGATAACGTCATCACCGCGCTCAACTCCAACCAGATGATCGCGCCGAGCTACTGGGTCGATCCCAAAACGGGAAACGACTACATGCTCACCGTGCAGTATCCCGACGCGCAGGTCAAGTCAATGAACGACTTGAAGCAAATTCCGTTGCGCTCGGCGAGAGGTCTCGATACCACGCAGCTCGGAGCGGTATCTAATATCGAGCCAATGCTCGCGCCGACCGAAGTCGATCACTATCAGCTTAGGCGCGTGATCGACGTCTATGTCGCTCCTTCCGGCGAGGACCTTGGCAGCATCGCTTCGAAAGTCGATCGAATCATTCATGACACAAAGACTCCCGAAAACGTCCGAATCACCGTTCGGGGATCTGTGGAAGGCATGCGGCAATCGTTCAAAAGCTTCGGCATCGGCCTGATACTCGCAATCGTGCTCGTCTATCTGATTTTGATGGCGCAGTTCGCCTCGTTCATCGATCCGCTGATCATTCTGTTGGCCGTGCCGCCCGGCATCGCCGGCGTGATCATCTTCCTGCTGGTCACGCACACGAGCCTGAACGTGATGTCGCTCATGGGCGTGATCATGATGACCGGAATCGTCGTCTCGAACAGCATTCTGATCGTGGATGTCGCGCGCAATCTGCGCCGCGACGGCATGCCGATCCAGCAGGCGGTCTCTACAGCGTGCCGCATGAGGTTGCGGCCGGTGCTGATGACATCACTCGCTACCATTTTGGGAATGATTCCGATGGCTTTGGCACTTGAGGCAGGAAGCGAGCAGTATGCTCCGCTCGCGCGTGCCATTATCGGCGGATTGACGGTATCGGTGATTGTCACGGTCTTCTTAGTGCCGGCAGCATATCTGCTAATCCATCACCGAGAAGAAACGATCCCAACAGCCTCATAACCAAACACGTGGAGGCGGCCGCCCTCCGCCGGGTGTTTGAATTTCGTGATTTCCCGATTTCGTGATTTTGTGATTGTTTTCAATCGTGAAATCACGAAATCACAAAATCACCAAATCGTAAAAACCCGGGGCGAGGGCGCCCGGCTCCACGTTGATCTGAATTTCGGATGCGGCCAAATGCCATGAAAGCTTTGTTCACAATCGGTCTCGTTCTCCTGTCCACCTGCTT
The DNA here is from genome assembly GCA_035764005.1 of Terriglobales bacterium. Taxonomy (NCBI): domain Bacteria; kingdom Pseudomonadati; phylum Acidobacteriota; class Terriglobia; order Terriglobales; species Terriglobales bacterium. The sequence continues at coordinate 132,498 of DASTZZ010000111.1, read as the reverse complement.
TGTCGTCGAGCTGGAAGCCCAGTCGCCCATGCGCCTCACCCTCCACGACGCTGAGCAACTCGCGCTCAAGAACAACCCGCAGATCACCGTCGCGAAGTTACTCACATTCGCTCAGCACGAAGCCACGCGCGAGACGCGTTCTACCGAGCTGCCAACGGCAACGGCGAATCTCACTGCCGTAGATGCTCATGCGGGCACGCGAATTACTGCGGGAGTGCTGAACAATCCCAGCGTCTTCGAGCGAGCCGGAGCCGGCATGAATGTGGGCCAGCTCATCACCGACTTCGGCCGCACCCATAACCTGCTGCAGTCGTCGACTCTTCGCGAGCACGCGCAGCAGTTCTCGCAACAGGCAACTGCTGCCGACATCACCCTGGCGGTCGATCGAGCCTTTTATTCAGCCCTCGCGGCCCAGGCACAGCTTCTCGTAGCGGAGCAAACCGTGACGACGCGGCAAACAACTGCAGATCAGGTGCAGGCTCTCGCGCAAGCCAAGCTCCGTTCGGATCTCGATCTCAGCTTTGCGAATGTTAATCTCGCGCAGGCCAAGCTGCTGCTGCTCGATGCCCAGAACAGGAAGGAAGCAGCATTTACCGGTCTCAATGAGATTCTTGGCTTCGAGAAGCCCACGACCTATCTGCTGATGGATGAAGCTGAAGCGGAAAGCGGAAATGCCTTCTCCGCTCCGCCGGCAAAAGAAGAGGATCTCGTCGCTGAAGCTCTCCGCTCCCGTCCTGATCTAGCCGCTCTCGATGATCAGTGGCAAGCGGAGCAGCGTTTCGCGCGCGCAGAGCACGAACTGAATCGCCCGACCATCAGCGCCCTGGCTGCGGTTGGAGGAACTCCGGTGCGTGCCGACCAGATCACTTCCTCCTGGTATGGCGCCGCGGGCGTGAACATGAGCATTCCTGTCTTCAACGGATTTCTCTTTTCAGCCCGCGCCAGGGAAGCGGATTATCGCGCCTCAGCCCTGCAGCAACAAGTTCGCGACCTGCGCGATCGGATCGCAAGAGACGTTCGAGTTACCTGGCTGGAGGCCAACACCGCCTACGAGCGAGTAGGGGTCACAGAGCAATTGTTGAAACAGGCGAACCTCGCCCTCGACCTGGCCCAGACGCGCTATAAGCTCGGGCTGGCATCCATCGTCGAGCTAAGCCAGGCCCAGTTGCAGCAGACCGATGCCCAGATTGGGAATTCGAATGCTCGCTACGAATATCTCTCTACGCTGTCCGCATTGAATTATCAACTGGGAAAGTAGCAGAACAACGTGGAGCCGGGCGCCGTCTCACCCCAGCAACCGCGCTTGCTGGGGGCCCCGACTCGCCCGGCTGTTAGGAATTTCGAGATTTCCTGATTTCACGCTTTCGTAGCCGAAAACCGGTAGCCGGTAGCTGATTTGGTGTTGCTGGTTCTTTTGGCTGGAAGCTGGTAGCCGGCAGCTGGTGGCTTGTTCGGTGTTGCTGTTGCCGTTAGCTAGCAGCTAGGAGCTTAGCAGCTCAGCAGCTTCTTTTGTGTAGCCGTTGTCTTAGCTGGTAGCTGGTGGCCGGTAGCTTCATCGGCGTTGCCCCTGTTTTGACTGGAAGCTGGTAGGGCGGTCAAGCTGTCGCGGATTCGACAAGGTCATCGCGGAAGCGCTTGGCGCGCAGGCGCGTCCGGTGTCCCTGATTTCCCCCACACTACCGGCGGGCTTTTGCTACAGCGCGGGCCATTTGAAAATGTGTGGGCGCCGGATCAACCTCATTTCTGAGTCGCGCCGACGAATACAGGTATTGTTCCGGTCGCGCGACCAGGCCAGCCCTCACAGGATTCATCCAGATGTACTCGACGTGCTGTGCATAATCCGCGGCATCTTTGATTCGGTGATCGTCATTGCCCTTCTGCCAGATTTCCTCTTCATACGTCAGTTCCTGCTTCGCGCGAAAGGAAAATCCGCCCTTAACAAACTGCATGGCTTTCTCCAGCGAAACATTCGGAGCCGGAGTGAGAATCAGGTGGATGTGGTTACTCATGAACACAAACTCGTGCAGCTCATATCGTTTCAAGGCTCGATCATCACGCAAGAGATCGAGCAGCAACGCGCAGAAGCGAACCATTCGGAAGATCGGTCTTCGTTCGTGCGTAACCGACGAAACAAAGAATGTGCGGACCTCTTGTGGCGCAAGCGGCATGGCGGATGTTTATACCATGCGGGCAAAGAGTCGAGCGATTCGGTTCTCAGGGCAACGTGGGCATTGCGAAAGCCTTTGAGCCAGAGCCCACGGATTTGCGAAGCAGTGCTTCCCCGTGGAGGGCCCACGGATTCAAGAACCAAAGCCTTTGGTGAGAGCCTACGGATTTATCCGTAGGCGAGGCTTTAGCCTCGTCATAAACGTTGGCCTTAATTTGCGGCTTTAGCCGCGGCGGCTCTGCTATTTTATCCGCATGCTCAACAAATCAAAGCCCGCGGCTGAAGCCGCAAATCAATACCTCGCACACACGGACGACGCTAAAGCGTCGCCCATGCATAAATGCATGGGCTGTCAGCCGAAAATCCTTTTTGCCGCATATCCGTAAGAACCGACCAACCTCTCTCATCCTTGCCATCCGGACGGCGCGCTGGGCGGCCACGCACGATTCGATGACGAGCAACATCGATCTTCAGAACCGTTTGCGGGTAGCGAATGGGTGAGATTCGATAGGATCGACTATGGCGGCGTGCGTGCGCGCAGCGTCCTTTCAACGCTCATCAAAACATCCCCATCGATCTTTCCCCAGGCAAGCAGGCCGTGATATAAGGCCACGGCGGAGGATCATCCAGAGTGATGGTAAGCGGATACCGAGATGGGAACTTCCCGTCTGTCACTGGTTTTATCGGTTTCAGAAATGATGTAGCCCTTCGGTCATCGAGCTGGCGATAGTCCCAACTGTAACGGCTCGCCTTTGATGAAACATGTATCTGCCCTTCCATCGTTGCTCACGTTGATAGCCCCACCCACAATCTTTCCATTCGACAGGTATAGGTCGGAGCAGAATGCGCGCACACCAGAGCGAGAGCCATTCGGCAAACTTTGCACCGTCACTCGCACATATGGTCGCTGTGCTCCACCGCAATTCAGGCTGAATCTGTATCCGTTCGTTCGTCCAGATGCCAACGCAGCGTTGATGAGGCCTGCGCTTGCCAATTGTGACAGCGTGCAGGCAAAGCCTTCCTGCGGATGACGGTTCGCATACGTTGCTTCAGCAGTGTTCAAGACCCGCACGCTCCCTACGGCATTGGCTTCGTTCAGGTTCCTGTTTTGTTGAGCCGAGACAGCAATAACCAACAACAGCACAGCCAAAGACTGCCGTTTCGGGAATTTCATGGAGTCCCCCTTCGCCTCGAGCAGCTTACAATAGAAATAATGCCCAAGGTCATCTGGTTGAAGCCCGTTCGCGGTCGCTACGGCAAGAGCGTGCAACGTATCGAAGCGACGCTAGTTGCCGTCAGTGAGAACTGGTGTACGGTCGAACTCAGCAATGGCGAGCGATGCGTGGCGAAGAACGAGCATGTGCGGTTGGCAAGGGAGAAGGACGTATGAGCGCGATCGAGAGCTTGGAGGACACAACCACGTCAGCAACGCAAACGGCAACAGAGGTGAGCGAAAGCGAATGCTGCTCGTATCGTTCGAGCGCGACTTTCCGCACGACTATAAGGAATATTACAAGAGCAAACGTCACCATCTGCTCGCGAGCATCAATGCGTTCCGCGAACTATGGGGCATGTTTATGGCTCTCGATAAAATCCTTCACCGCGAGTTCGACGATTTGTCCACAGTCCGTGACCCCAAGACGGTTTTGCCGTTCACATTTTTCATCAACGCTCACGCGAAGATGCGTATTGCTTTGGAATTAGCCTTTCAGGGGTGCTTGCAGGAAGCTCGTTCGATTCTTGAGACGCAATGGATTACGCCGCTCATGGCCACTACACACTGAGTGACCCTGAGCTTCAGAAAATCTGGCTTAACAAATCTCTCGATGAGCGCGACAAAGCGTTCACGCAGGCTTTCGAGAAGGAGAAGGCCGACAGGCTCTTTAAGGGATTGGATGAACTTCACCGAATGTACGCTGCAACGGGAAATCAGGGACGGAAATCAGGGACGGAAATCAGGGACAGCCTGACCCGCCCCATCCGTGACAGGGATCACATACGACTGTTCTTCACTATCACGAAGCCGCCGCGCGGCTGCAGTGCAAATCCCTACTTTCTTCCTGGTGGCGCTGATAGTTCCAGATCGCGTGATCGAGCAGGCTTGGCGTCAGCTTAGGAAATTCCGATTTCAGAATTGCGACTGCGTCGCGGACGAGTTGTTCACACGCTTCGGGTGACACAGTTCTTACCCCGAGTGCGTCAGCGACAAACCGCGTTACCATGCAAACGGAGCGGGACAGCCTGATCTGCCTACTTCCGGAAACGGAGCGGGACAGCCTGATCTGCCTACTTCCGTCTGACGATACAACTGGGCAGCTCAAGCTTTCCGCGATTGGGAAACCACGACATCGCCAAATCACGAAATCGCGAGATTCCCAACACCCGGGCGAGGGCGCCCGGCTCCACGTTTATGTGAGCCGTGGCTGAGGCCGGGTGCCCATCCCTGCCGCTTTTGCAAGGGTGGGTGAAGAAGAGGGTGAGGCCATCCTCGGTTTGGTTTTGATGACACAAAACAAGCTGCTGAGCTGCTAGCTACTAGCTGCTAGCCAAAAAATCAACGACAAGACCCGAAGAGCGGCATTCGGCACTCAGCACTCGGCATATACCGAGCTGCGGAGTCACGAGCCTAGTGCCGGAGGCACGACATGTGAAAGCCCAGGACAAGGTCCTGGGTGACGGATAACAGAGATCCCGAGTCCCGGAGGGACGACACCAACGCTTATCCGAACACGTACCGCGGATCGTAATCGACGTTGTGCGCCTTCAACAACGCAATGAATTCCTCTTCGAAATTGCGTTTCTTGTGATGCTCTTCCTGATTGTGGATATATGCAATCACATCGTCGCGGCGTGAATCGCTCACGCTGAATGCACCGAATCCTTCCTGCCACTCGAACTTGGAGCCCATCCATTTCGATGAATTTTCTTTGATCTTTTGGATAAGAGTCGAATGACCAATCGTTCCTGGAAGGGCGACTAACGCGTGAATGTGGTCGGGCATGCCGCCGATGGCGAGAACGTTGGCCTTAACGCTCTTAGCGATACCGGTCATGTATCGCCAAAGGTCTTCTTGGTGATCGCGCGGAATGATTTTGGCGCGATTCTTGGTGCTGAAAACAATGTGAACGAGGACGTTGGAATAGGAATGTCCCATGGAATCTAGATGTCGTCCCTCCGGGACTTGAATTCTATATGTGTCTCCATTCCCAGGACTTTGTCCTGGGCTTTCACATTTCGTGCCTCCGGCACTTGGCAGTCGGCAATCCGCAACTTATTTCTGTTTTGCCTTTCAGCTTCGAAGCTTCGTGGCTCCGTGGCTTCGTGGCTTCTCATAGCCATCACTACCATAGCCCGTACGGGCCGCGCGGCGGTGGCGGTGGTTCATCGAGACGCTTCCAGAGGTGCTCCGGCACGTCTTCTTTCTTGATGAGTCCTCGCCTGTAGTTTGCGATTGTTGCTTCGTCTTTGTAGTACTGCTGAATGCCGGACAAGAAGGCGCGGCTTTTGAACCAGCGCAGGGCCTGCGACGTGGAATCGACCTGGTCGAAGTGTTTCCCATTTGGGAACGTGACCAGCTCGTGGATGTACTGTGAGAGCCACGGCGCTTTCTCCGGCAGATAGACCTGCCCGTTCTCGATCAGGTTGCTGGCGGTGGACATGCGCACGATCTTCTCCTCCTTCGAGTCGCAGCGCGTGAGCGTGGACAGTCCTTCCTGCCGGAGTTCCTGGATGAGCTGCGTACCCGAGGCTCGATCCTCGATGAGGATGTTGCGCGGCGTCCACTCCCGCGCGTGTTCCAGAACGGTCCGTTTCAATTCGGGATATTCCATGCGTCGGCGGAGGCTGTCGAGCAGGTAGAGGCAGCGGTTGGGACGGCTTGAACTGCTCCCCCGCAATGGCAGGACACAAGCTGCTGAGCTACTAGCTGCTAGCTAAGACAACGGCAACAGCAAACAAAAGATCCTTCGACTCCGGTTTGCCACCCCAAGAACAAAACCGAGTTCTTGGGGGCCCCGGTTTCCGCCGCTGATGAGGTCGCGGTAGACCCTCCTGCGCTCAGGATGCCGGGCATTCGGCACTCAGCGAGAACAAGCTGCTGAGCTGCTAGCTACTAGCTGCCAGCCAAAACGAAGCGGCGAGCTACCAGCTACCGGCTTCCAGCCAAAACAACGGCAACAGCAACACCGAAGACGCTACCGGCCGCCGGCTTTCGGCTACGACATCGCGAGGTCAGGAAATCGCGAAATTCCTAACAGCCGGGCGATGGCGTCCGGCTCCACGTTATGCGAGTCTCGGTTGAGGGCGAATTTGCAGCTTGACCAGCTCTGTGCCGCGAAGCACGGTTATTTCGATTGACTCGTCGGGAGCGACTTCGGTGAGCAGTCGATGGAGGTCATCGACGCCCGAAATGGAACTGCGGCCGAAGCCAATGATTACATCTCGTTCCCGCAGGCCTGCCGCTTCAGCTGGGGAGCGGGGCTCGATTGAAATCGCCATCGCTCCCGTGCTCGCCTTCAGTGAATAGTGGCGCACGATGCGCGGATGAATCGGAACATCCTGTCCGGCGACGCCGATGTAGCTACGCTCGATCTTCCCGTTTCGGATCAGGCGGACAGCGATGAATTGTGCCGTGTCCGCTCCGATGGCGAAGCAGATTCCCTGCGCGCCCATGATCGTCGCCGTGTTCACGCCGATGACTTCGCCGCGCGAGTTCACCAGCGGACCGCCCGAATTGCCGGGATTTAGTGCCGCATCGGTCTGAATCACGTTATCGATTAGCCGGCCAGTCCGCGAGCGCATACTGCGTCCTAACGCGCTCACCACGCCCGCGGTAACGGTGTGCTGAAAGCCCAAAGGATTGCCGATGGCAATGGCGACTTGTCCAACTACGAGCGGGCGGCGGCTGCCCAGCGCGGCAAACGGAAGTTGACCGGATACATCGACGCGAAGCACGGCGAGATCGGAATCGGGATCGTCGCCGATCAGAGTGGCGCGGCAGGTCTGCGCGTCTAGGAAAGTGACGATGATCTCCGACGCGTTATGAATCACGTGGCTGTTCGTCAGGACAAAGCCATCGGGCGTGAAGACAAACCCCGAGCCGCTGCCTCCGCGTTCACTTTGCGGATTGCGTGCAGAACTCTGCTGGCGTACGGAGATGTGAACCACCGCAGGGCCAACCTTCTCGACGGCCGAGACTACTGCGCGCGAATAACTGTCAAGGATTTCAATGTCTTCAGGAATTGGGATAGACGACTGAAGAGAAGGCTGCGCTGGAAGAGCAGAATCGAGCAGGGCAAAGTCTGGCATGGCCATGTAGATGCTTGATGGCTGAGTTCGATTCAAACCCCAAGAGCGAACACGAAGGTCACGGAGGTAAACGGCGGAGGTCACGGAGATTCCGCTTAGCTTCCAATTAGCGTGTAGTAGCTGTCACCTGAGCAGGCGCGGCAAAGGATTTGATCCCCCCGTCTGACTTCGCGATGGAAGTTGATGCCCTCGCCGCATTTTGAGCAGACGATTCTTTCCGCTTTGAATCCGGGCAGATCTTCGGGGCGGACCTCTACCTTCACGTTCTGAAAATCAAAGAGGTCTTCATCTTTCATTTCTCGATATGCGAGCATTTGCTGCTCGTTCTTGCTCTGAAGCTCTGGATGGAGGCGCCGAGCCGCTTCCTTCGATGATTCTTTTGCTGAGACGCGAATTGCGCGTCCGGATTCGAGATCCACGAACGTGGCTGCCATTTTTCCCCAATCGAAAAACTTGAGCGCGCGCTTGCCCAGACGGCATCCGGTGACAACGCCAATTGCATCAGTTGCGCAGCGATCGATTTCGACGTATGTGACCAGCCGCTTGCGATCAGCACCGCGAGCGTCGTGAATCCCCAATCGGGAGAGACCGGCCATTGCCATGCGCACGCCTAGAACTTGTCCGGCGCATAAATGGCCATGCGCAACTTCGGCTTCATGAAGGTAGGTCTCGAGCGGTTCCATACAAGCAACGGCTATTGCGGCTTCTCGCCTTCCTTCTGCTCGGGTTGATCTTCCGCCTGCTCGGGTTCAGTGGACCGGCCGCGAACGGAGAAGCTGCGTTTTTCGCCGTTCAGCGGTTCAAAGGTCACTCGCACCGGCTGCTTCTGCCAGACCGGCGCTTTGCATTCCGAATCGGGATCGTCGCCGCCTCTGGCTTGTCCGAGCGGAGTCCGAAGCACCGGCTTACGTTGGCCTAGCTGCGCTACAACCGCATAGAGCTTCTGTCGGTCGGTGACTCCGCAATAAGCCGCGTAGTCGCGGAACCAGCTCACGACAGAATAAAAAGGATCGAAGTCGGGAAGATTGATCTTCGACACCCTCCCCGAGCTGCGATCCACCAGAAGCCAGCCATCGCGCTGCCATTTCCAGTCCGGGCGCGAGGTAAGCGCGTCGTTCATGCGATAGGCGCGACGAACTACGAAGACGCGGTCGGTCACATCGTGCGGCTGATCGATCGTGAACTCTCGCGAGCGTCCATCAACGTTGAGCGAACGGATTCTCATGTCCTGAACGCGGTCGGCTTCAGGCCCGAGGAATAGCTTTACTTTGATCCAGGGCCCAAAGGTGACGAGGTGCGCTTTGGCGGAATGAGCCAGAGTTGCGGTTGAAATTACGAAGCAGATAGCGACCAGGAAGCTATTGCGCATGTTGGTATTAAGGTAAACTTGGCTGTCCAGTCGTTCGGCGGTGCTGGCACAATAGTAATTCAGTCTTGAGGCGCGATTGTGCAACTCAGAGATGCACATTTGCCCTCACATCAGTAGATGGCATCCATGCTCCAGGGCTCTCGCAGCGGCACGCCGCGCAAGTTACAGACAATCCTGGTAGTTGACGACAAGCTCGACACCCTTCTGCTGGTCCGCGAGCTACTCACCTCCCGCGGATACAACGTTACGACTGCCTCTGACGCCGACGAAGCGATCGAAGCTATTCATGCGGAGAGACCCGATTTAATTCTGCTGGATGTGATCATGCCGGGTCGGTCTGGCTATGACTTGTGCCGGGAATTAAAAGAAGATCCCGCCACTCGGCTTATTCCGGTAGTCATGATCACCGGACTCAGCGACCGCGCCGACCGCATCCGCGGCATTGAGGCCGGAGCCGACGATTTTCTTTCCAAGCCGCTCTATCCAGAAGAGTTATATGCCCGCGTCAAGAGCCTGCTGAAGCTCAAGCATTTTACCGATGAGCTTGAGAACGCGGAATCGGTCCTGTTTACGCTGGCTCTGGGTGTAGAGGCCCGGGATCCATTCACAGGCGATCATTGCTCCCGACTCGCGCACTATGCCAGTGCCCTCGGGCGGCATCTCCACTTCGATAATGAGAACATCATTGCGCTCGAACGCGGGGGGTATCTCCACGATCTTGGCAAGATCAAGGTACCGGATGAAATCCTCAAGAAAGGCTCAGAGCTTACCCGTGACGAGTGGGACATCATGAAGCAGCATCCCGTCGATGGCGAAACCATCTGCCAACCGCTGAAATCTTTCCGCAAAGTCCTTCCGATTATTCGTCACCATCATGAGCACTGGAACGGGTCGGGCTATCCGGACGGGCTCGAAGGTCACAACATTCCCGTCCTAGCGCGAGTTCTCCAAGTAGTAGATGTCTTCGATGCGCTCACCACGGCTCGTCCTTATAAGCCTGCACTCCCAACCGCTCAAGCCAAAGAGACGATGCTGCGCGAAGCCAAACGCGGACTTTGGGACTACGAACTCGTTCGCGAATTCTTCAGCATGCTGGAAGCAAAGCGCCGCGCGGCCTAAAGACGAGGTGTGGTACCAACTCCCGAGCAGGTTGCCCGCATCATTCCCACTTAGGTCATAAGTTACAGAAAGCGGGACTGATTCCATCCCACTTCCTTAGCAACTGACGTACAATCGTGAGCGTCTAAGTCTCAGGTACCGGATTGGCACCAATGCCCGCCCCCTTCTACAGCATCATCATCCCGGCTTATAACGAGGCCGAACGTATCGGCGCCAGTCTTGACCGTATTCTTAGCTACATCGCCGAATCGCGATGGTCGGCAGAAGTTATCGTGGTCAACGACGGTTCCCGCGATAACACGTCCGAGGTCGTTCAGGAGTACTCGGGTCGGAATCCCATCATCCGTGTGCTGGAGAATCCGGGCAATCGCGGCAAAGGATATAGTGTCCGCAACGGAATGCTGAATGCTTCGGGGCAGGTGCTGCTTTTTACTGACGCCGACCTGTCATCTCCGATCGAGGAAGCGAACAAGCTTTTCGCTGTAATCGAGAGTGGCCAGGCGGATGTTGCTATTGGCTCCCGCTATCTGCAAAGCGAGCTGCAGACGCGAAAGCAGCCGCTGCATCGTCGCATGCTCGGACGAGCCTTCAATGGGGCGCTGCGCATGATTCTTGGACTCTCGTATGTTGATACCCAGTGCGGGTTTAAAGCCTTCAATCGGAAGGCTGTTACGACGATCTTCCCAAATATGAAGATTGAACGCTGGGGATTTGATCCCGAGATCCTTTTCCTGGCTCGTCGCTATGGACTGCGTGTGGCGGAAGTCCCGGTCTCGTGGGCCCACGATCATCGCTCCAAGATCAGCCCTATGCGTGACGGTACGCGAATGCTCGGCGAGCTACTCCGCATTCGCATGAACTCCGTAGGGGGGAAGTACATCTCTCCAGCCGCCCAGGCGCGAGTTGTTACCAAGACGGCCTGATTGTCGCGGCGATCTTCGCTTTGTTCCGCCCCCGAAGTTCCCATTCCAATCGTTAACAGCGAAGTATAGAGGGAACTTTCTTCAGGATTTCGCGAAATTGCGTGTTTCTGCCGAAATTTGACGAATTTTTCTGCAGGGCAGGGAACTAACAGCGAATGAGCAGGGATTCTTCACAAACGCCGGTATTGCCGCTGATCGGATATGACTTAGACGAAAGGCGCGACTACATTCCCGAGCCCCAGGGATTTTGGAGCACCGAACAGGGAATTTTCGCAGCAGGCAAAGAAACTCAATGGTGCGAACGGCAAAGCAAGCACCGCTACACCCCGCGTCTCTTCGCATTTTTTGAGGCGACCATCTGCCACGCTTCGTGGATGTGGGCGCCCAATTCATCCTCATCAAGGTGATCGAGATTGACACCGATCCAGCCGCGCACGCCTACATAAGGAGGCTTGAAGTAAGCCTTGGGATTCTGGCGAATTAAGGCTGGCTGGGCTCCCGGCGCGGCGGGCAGCCAGACGGCAATGTGGCCATCGTCGTGATGGTTGTCGGCAAACATGGTATAGACCTTCTTGGCTACAAAGAACGTAGGCTCACCATGCGACAGCTTTTCGGTTGTTCCGGGCAGGGCCATACAAATCCGGCGAACACGCTGAATGTGTTCACCCTTATCGTGCTTGGGAGCTGGACCTTTCATCGACAATGAGCCCGCGATCCTCGCCGCTTGCGTTACTCTCCGTATGGCACCCAGATGTTCTTCACTTGTACTGCATGCTGAAGGAACCAGCGGCCCTCGGCTTGATCGTTCTTGAACCAGTCGATAGCGCGACCTTCATTGGTGAAGACCTGCTTCAGATTTCCGATTGACAGTGCCTTTACCTGCGCAGCCGCGCTTTCGTCAGAGAAGCACCAGACGCCATCGACGTCGTCGTGCTCGGCCAGAACTTTCGTGAGTTCCGCGACTCGTCCCGTGACGATGTTCACCACGCCTGCCGGGAGATCGCTGGTATCGAAGAGCTGGTACAAGTCGCCGGTAATCAGCGGATAACGTTCGGACGGAATCGCTACGACGGTGTTTCCCATTGCAATCGTCGGCAAGACGAGGGAAAGGAATCCGAGCAGAGGCTCTTCTGCTGGAGCGACAATTGCTACCGTCCCAATCGGCTCATTCATCGCAATGGAAACATTGCGGAACGGTGGATTGTGCACCGCCCCATCGAACTTGTCTGCCCAGGCCGCATAAGAGAAGATGCGCTCGATGCTGCGCTCAACCTCGGCCGAGGCCTGCTTTTCGCCTACAGCTCGCGCCAATCGCGCAGCAATTTCTGTCGCGCGTTGCGACAGGTTTTCGGCCATGTAGTACAGGATCTGAGCGCGATTGTGTGCAGTCGCCTTTTCCCAGGATTCGGCTTTGCGCGCAGCTTCAACTGCATTGCGGATATCTTTACGATTTCCCAGTGGTGCTTCGCCGAGCAGTGCACCGTCAGCTCCATACACCGGAAAGCTGTATCCCGAATCGGGACGAGCCTGTTTGCCGCCGATGTAAAGCTTCACCGTTCTGTCGATGCCTGGAATGCCGGGCGAGGGTTCTTCGTCTCCTGCTTGCTGCTCCACATTTTTCGTGCTCTTTAGCAGCAGCGGAGCTCTCTTGAACCAAGATGGCTCGAGGTACTCGAGCAGCCCTTCGCGTCCGCCTTCGCGTCCATAGCCACTCTCGCGATAGCCGCCGAAGCCGCAGGCCGCGTCGAATAGGTTCGTGCTGTTCACCCAGACCACGCCGGCTTTGATGTGCGAGGCGACCTGGAGAGCGACGTTAATGTTCTCGCTCCAAACGCTCGCGGCCAGGCCGTACGTTGTGTTGTTTGCCAATTCGACGGCCTCGCGCAATGTGCGGAAGGTCATGGCCGCAAGCACGGGCCCGAAGATCTCTTCCTGCGCCACCGTTGAGCTGGGATGAACATTCGTGAGAAGCGTCGGCGGATAATACAGCCCCTTAATGGGAAGCTGCGTTCCGGGCTGGCAGCAGGTCGCTCCCTCGGCAACGCCTTGATCGACCAGACGGCGAATGCGTTCGAGCTGAACGGGAGCGACAATCGCCCCGATATCGATGGCTTTATCCAGAGGCGCACCTACGCGAAGAGTCTCCATCCGCGCCCGAATCTTGTTGACCAATGCATCGGCAACGCTCTCCTGCATCAGCAGACGCGAGCCCGCGCAGCAGACCTGTCCCTGGTTGAACCAGATCCCATCGACCAGTCCCTCTACTGCGCTGTCGAGATCGGCATCATCGAAGATGATGTACGGAGACTTGCCGCCGAGTTCAAGTGAAAGCTTCTTGTGGCTGGCTGCGGTGGCTTTGCGAATCGCGCGCCCAACCTCAGTTGAGCCGGTGAAGGCAATCTTGTCTACATCGGGATGCTTAACCAGCGCCTCTCCCGTGCGGCCATCGCCGGTGATGATGTTCACCACGCCGGCCGGCAACCCAATCTCGTGACAGATGTCCGCGAAGGCCAGAGCCGTGAGCGGCGTGAACTCCGCGGGCTTCAAGACAACGGTGTTGCCGGTCGCAAGAGCCGGCGCGATCTTCCATGCCAGCATGAGCAGCGGGAAGTTCCATGGAATCACTTGTCCTACAACGCCGCAAGCTTCGTAGCCGGGAAATTCTTCGTTGAGAATCTGCGCCCACCCGGCGTGATGATAGAAGTGGCGCGCAACCAGCGGAATATCAATATCGCGGCTTTCCCGGATCGGCTTGCCGTTGTCAAGCGTCTCCAAAACCGCGAGCCGCCGCGAATGCTTCTGTATCTGCCGGGCGAGAGCATAGAGGTAGCGAGCTCGCGCATGCGTTGTGAGGGAGTTCCACGATGGGAAAGCTGCGCGCGCCGCTTTCACCGCCGCATCTACATCTTTCGCGCTCCCTTGAGCGACGGCCGCAAGCTTGTCACCTGTCGACGGATCGGTGGTATCGAAGTACTCTCCCTCGACCGGCTCCTGCCAGCTTCCTTTGATGAAGTGCCCAAAGTGCCGCTTGTGGCGATCGAGCCAGCTCAGCGCCTCTTTCGCATCCTCCAGCGCCGGGCCGTACTCCATGGTGGCGAATTTTTCCGCGATCTTAGACATGAAATTAGCAGTCAGCCATCAGCAATCAGCCGTCAGCAACCCTGAGTGCTGAATGCTGATTGCTGAATGCTAGTGTCTTTCCTCACGCAATCGGATGCCTGTAATCCGCCGAGTAACGTCCGGTTGCGTAGTATTCGAGCTGCCGCTCGATGTCGGCGAGCATTCCGCTTGCGCCGAAGCGGAACAGACTTGCATCGAGCCAGCGATCTCCCAGTTCTTCTTTCATAAGCGCGAGCCAATCGAGCGACTGCTTTGCGGTGCGGATGCCGCCTGCAGGTTTGAATCCCACCGCCATGCCGGTGTGCGCGACGTATTCGCGTATGGCACGAACCATGACCAGACCTACCGGCAAAGTGGCATTCACGCTTTCCTTTCCGGTCGAGGTCTTGATGAAATCTGCACCTGCCATCATGGCAACCTTGCTGGCACGAGCGACATTGCGCAGCGTCACCAGATCGCCCGTCCCGAGGATCACCTTCATGTGCGCTTTGCCGCATGCTTCTTTGAATGTTGCAACCTCGTCAAAGAGTGCCTGCCATCGGCCGCCGAAGACGTGTGCGCGTGTGATGACCACATCGATCTCCTGCGCTCCAGCAGCTACCGAGCGGCGAATTTCCCCTACGCGCTCCGCCAATGGTGAAAGTCCAGCAGGAAATCCGGTCGAGACAGCAGCTACATTGATGCCCGTACCCTCAAGCGCGCGCAACGCAGTCTCAACGAAGCTGTGATAAACGCATACCGCGGCCACTTTGAGCCGGAAATCTTCCAGTCCGAGCTGCTTCATGATGCTGTGCTGGACGGGTTGCTTCGCCTTAGCACAAAGTCGAAGGACGCGTTGCTCGGTATCGTCGCCGGAGAGCGTAGTGAGATCCATGCACGAGATCGCGCGCAGCAGCCATGCCGCCTGCCAATCTTTCTTCACCGTGCGCCGCTTAGTCAGCGACTCGGCGCGTCGCTCGACGGCACTGGTATTTATGCGGACGTCTTCCACCCAGTCGAGATTGAGAGGCACACCACGATTCGGCTGCAGCTCGAGCTGCTGCGCACGCGTTTCCGTTACGCGATACTCAAAATCGGTTTTCACCGCCATTGACTGCTCCGATGGCTCTTGTGACCGGGGAAGGTTGGGTCAGAGTTAAATCTAATGATACGCCGAGAGGAAATTGGGCGATCGGTCATCGGTAAGATCGGAATGTGTACAATTTTCTAAGTCTTTTCAGCATGAGGAAGAGAGAACGTTTCAAACGCAACGGCGGAAGGCCCACTTCAGTCAGCGATAAAGAGCACTTCTTTCAGGTTGCTCGAAAATTCTTAGCTGCCAACACTCCTGCGAAACTCGTGCAGACAAAACGACAATTGGCTTGCCTCGTTTTCGGTGAAAACGGCGAGGTTGTAAACCCGCCTTCAATTCCGCCCCGGTAAGCTTCACAGCATGGGACGAGTCCCATCGCATTTGCGACGAGCAACTTGCTCCCTTGATGTACACTTTCCCGTTTTCAATTTTCACAACTGAATCGAGTCGAAGGCGGCACACTCGCCGTACTAATGAAGGAGCAATTCTGATGCGTAAAGGACTGGGTCTGGTGCTGGCGATCGCCTGCGGCACGACCGTTCTGTCGGCCCAAACTGCCGATGAGCTTGTGGCCAAGAACCTTCAGGCCAAGGGCGGTCTGGAGAAGATCAAGGCCATCAAGTCGCTGAAGTTTTCCGGCAAATATCAGCAAGGCAGCTTCACTGCTCAGGTTGCGGAAGAAGCTAAGGCTCCAGACGATCTGCGCGAGATGTTCACCATTCAGGGCATGACGCAAATTCAGGCCTACGACGGCAACGTCGGCTGGCAGATCTCGCCGTTCGAGGGCCGACGCGACCCTGAGATGTTGGGTGAAGACGATCTGCGCGATATCAGCGAAGATGCCGATTTCTACGGACCGTTGGTCGACTACAAGGAAAAAGGAAACACGGTTGAGTATCTCGGTCACGATACCGTGGATGGCGACGACGTCTATCGGCTGAAGGTCACATTAAAAAACGGCGACATCGTTTACATGTATCTCGATCCCGATACCTACATCGAGATTCGCACCGATCGCCAGCAGTTCATCCGCGGCGCCGTCCGCGAGACGCAGACCGATCTTGGGTCGTACAAACAGGTGAACGGAGTCTACTTCCCGTTTTCGATCTCAAGCGGCCCCAAGAACCGTCCGAACCAGAAAGGGACAGTCACCATCGAGAAAATGGAAGCCAACGTCGATATCCCCGATACCCAGTTCAAGATGCCGAGCGCGCCCGCCGCGCCGGCGAAGCCTGCAGGGTCGAAACCGGGACTCAAATAGCTAACGAAAGTCGCTAGATGAACGTTACGGCGAAATGCAACCGCAACATCTCCAGGAACTGTCATCCCTCGCGCAGCCGCCATAAAAGTGAGGATGCTGGAGAGTTGTTTTTGCTGCGCGGGGGACCTGCTGTTGAATTCACTCGCACGAACAGCAGATCCCCCGCGTCGCAAAGGCAGTTGTTCCCGATTCGATACTGCTTCGCAGCGACGCGACGGATGACAGTGCGTATAGAAGGAACGAGTTGGTCATATGCGTGTCGCCTGTTTCGTCAACAAGTCAAAAGAATCGCCCTATCTACCGAGAGGAATGCCAGACAATGATGTTTAGCCGCAGAAAGCATTTTCTTTTGTGTTCTCAATTATTCCTTCTTGCTCTTGTAGTTCCAATCAGTGTTTTCGCGCAGCAGCCGCAGCCCCGTCCCGTGCGCTTCGATGCCGGTACCATTTCGGGACTGCCGGCGCGCAACATCGGCTCCGCGACGATGAGCGGACGCGTCGCTGCAGTCACCGCCTATAGCGATCACGGCCGTCTTACGGTGTTCATAGGCGCCGCGAGTGGCGGCGTGTGGAAGTCGGTGAATGGCGGCAGCAGCTTCCGTTCGGTCTTTGACCAGCCGGATGTGCAATCGATTGGCGCCCTTGCGGTCGATTCCACGAATACAAAAATCGTATGGGCGGGTAGCGGTGAGAGCTGGATGCGAAACAGCGTCTCCATCGGCGACGGGATTTACAAATCGACCGACGGCGGCGAGAACTGGAACAACGTTGGACTCAAGGACACTGAGCACATTGTCAAGATTCTCGTGAATCCCAAAGACGGAAATTCCGTTTTGGTCTGCGCCACTGGATCGGCATTCGCGGACAACGATGCCGGCGGAGTTTACAAAACGACGGATGGCGGGCAGAACTGGCGCAAGGTGCTCGCCGGAGCGAATCGCTCGACCGGTTGCGGACAGATGTCGGCGAGTCCGCAGGATTCGAACACGATCTACGCCACTACGTGGGACTTCCGCCGTCAAGCTTGGACGTTCCGTTCAGGAGGTCCGGGCAGCGGCATCTTCAAATCGACCGATGGGGGCGAGCACTGGAGCGAGATCAATGAGAGCAACGCCAAAGGCCTGCCTGCGAAACCATACGGGCGCATTGCTATTGCGGTAGCTCCGTCGAAACCGCAGACGGTGTACGCGATGATTGAGTGCAAAGCCAGCGCGCTCTATCGCAGCGACGATGGCGGACAAAGCTGGAAGAAGCTCGATGCCAGTCAGTACATGGTGTGGCGTCCGTTCTACTTTGCCAACCTGATCGTCGATCCCAAGAACGAAAACAAAATCTTCAAAGTTGATCTGGTGCTGCTCTTGAGCGTGAACGGCGGCGAGAGCTTCAGCGCAGTTTCCAATCAGGCGCATGGCGACTTTCATGACGTCTGGATCGATCCCAACGACACCAACACGGTCTTTGCTACCGACGACGGGGGTGTATGGCGCAGCTTCGATGGCGGATCGCGATGGGAGCACCAGATGAACCTGCCAATCTCGCAGTTCTATCACGTGAGCGTCGACAACAATATTCCCTATCACGTCTACGGCGGACTGCAGGACAACAGCTCGTGGGTGGGTGATTCATCTTACCCCGGCGGCGTGAGCAATTCGCGTTGGGAAAATATGTACGGCGGCGATGGCTTCTGGATGTGGGAGGATCCGTCGGATCGCGATTACCTCTACGCTGAAGCGCAGGGCGGCGAGATCGGACGCGTGAATCGCTGGACGCACGAGACGCGCGCAATCAAACCGTATCCGCAATATGGTGAGAAGAAGCTGCGCTTCAACTGGAACACTCCCATCCAGGTAAGCCCGAACGACAAGAACACTCTTTATCTCGGAGCGCAGTTCCTCTTTCGCTCGCGCGATCACGGGCAATCATGGGAGCGCATCTCCCCGGACCTAAGCACCAACAACCCGGAGAAGCAGAAGCAGGAGGAATCCGGCGGCATCACCGTCGATAACTCCGCGGCGGAGATGAACACGACGATTTATTCGATTTCTGAATCTCCGAAGAATGGCCAAGTGATCTGGGTGGGAACCGACGACGGAAATATTCAAGTGACTCGCGATGGCGGCAAGAACTGGACGAACGTCATCGGAAATGTTTCCGAAGCGGGACAAGGCTCATGGATAGCGTGGGTTGAGGCCAGTCGCTTTGATGAGGGTACGGCATACGCCGCAGTCGATCGTCATATGTACGGCGATATGACTCCGCACGTTTTTAAAACCTCTGACTTCGGCAAAACGTGGAAGTCGATCGTCGCGAACGACAGCGGAGTGCGCGGCTGGGCACACGTCATAAAGGAGGACTTGGTCAGTCCCAACCTGCTTTTTCTTGGAACTGAATTTGGGCTCTTCGTCAGCAACGATGGCGGCGAGCGTTGGGCGCAGTACAAAGGCAGCAGCTTCCCGGCAGTTCCGGTTGATGATCTTGTAATTCAGCCGCGCACCAACGATCTTGTGCTGGCCACACACGGGCGTGGTATCTGGATCATCGACGACATCTCTCCGTTGCGCGCGCTGACGCCGCAGATCATGCAGGAAGACGCGGGATTCCTGCCGACCCCGCCGGCAGTGCAGTGGATGGAGACCCAAGGCGGGTGGCCCGAAGGCGCGAACTCGTTCAACGGGCAGAATCGTCCGGAAGAGGCGACGATTCCGTACTATCAGCGCACGCGCCACATCTTCGGCGACCTGAAGATCGAGATCTTCGACGATCAGGGCAAATTCGTGGATTCGGTCAACACCAGCAAGCATCGCGGCGTGAATCGCGTGACCTGGTCGATGCACCTGAAGCCGCCGAAAGTTCCACCAGCAGCTAGTGCGGCATTTGGAGCCGCGTTTGGCCCGCGCGTTCTTCCCGGCACGTATACGGTGAAGATGACGAAGGGTGACAAAACCTACACCGAAAAGATCAACGTGGTGCTGGATCCCCGGGCGAAGTACACGGTTGAAGATCGTAAGGCGCAGTTCGATCTCGCGACCAAACTGTCCGCCCTTCTCAACCATATGAGCTGGGCAGTAGACGCGATTGTCAATGTTCGTGATACAGCAAATCGCGATGCAAGTCAGCTCAAGAACAACGATCCGCTCAAGCAGCGGCTTACGAAGCTAGCCGCTGATGTGGACGTGATTCGTGGCAAGATTGTGGCCACGAAAGAAGGCGGCGCGATCACCGGCGAAGAACGCTTGCGCGAATTCCTCGCCGGCCTCTACAGCGACGTGAACGGCTACGAGGGCAAGCCCACGGATTCGCAGGTCGCCCGCACCGATGTGCTCGGCCGTGAACTCGAAGACGTGATCAACGAATTCCAGAAACTGGTCACGCCTGAGCTTTCGATGAACAAGAAGCTGATAACAAAGAAACTGCTGCCCATCGAGGTGATCTCGGAGCAGGATTGGCAAAAAGAGCAGAACGCAGCCGAAGGCGGAGCGCCTTCGTCAGGCCCGGGTTCGATGCGGATGCGCGAGATGGATTAAAGATGTTTCAGGTTCGAGTCGTGGTTTGGGCGGAAGCCCCCGAGTTGAGTCGGGGGCGCACGGCGCAGCCGTGCGTCTATCGGAGGCCAGTGAAAACCGCGCTTTAGCGCTGGCCGACGCGCGACGCGCGCATTTGATCTCGCCAATGAAACACGACAATCTGGGAGTGAGCTTCGTTTTCGTCCTGCAAGTGCCGCGATGAAGGAGTCTGACCACAAGCGCGCTTCGCGCATGGACCAGCGCTAAGCGCAGCTCTTAATTGCACGACGAAGACGCACGGCTTAGCGCCGTGCGCCCCCGACTCAAGTCGGGGGCTCCCACCCCGTAGTCGGAGGGTTCCACCCGCACGGCGTTCCGCTTGCCTTGAGCAGGAACTCTCAGCTAGCTTTATTCGCATGCGGTGTTGTGTTGCCCGGGGTCGTTTCTGGGTTGGTTGTGCTGTACTGATTGCGGCGCTCGCAGCTCTTTTGTCTCGTGCCGAAGCTCAAGGCTTCGGGGACAATCAGCAAACTCCTCCTGCTTACGTCCTCACCGGCACGGTCGTAAATTCATTCACGGGCGCACCAATTCCCTATGCCCTTGTTCAGGCCGACCAGAGCGCAAAACTCGCAGACCAGAATGGGAATTTCGAGTTCGATCATCTGAGCTCTCCATCGGTTAGCGTCCAGGCGCATAAGCCAGGATTTTTTGGCTCGAATGAGATTGGCGAAGCTCGCACACCGTTCATGGCAACGTTGTCCGATCATCCCACCAGCATCACCATCCAACTCGTGCCCGAAGCAGTAATCAGCGGACACGTGGAGAATCCTGAAGGCGAGCCGGTCAGCGGTGTTCCTGTGCGCCTGCGTTTCAGCCAGATCATGAATGGACGCCGCGTATGGCAGCAGTTCGGACATCGCCAAACCGACGAAGACGGAAACTTCCGCATTGCAGATCTGCGGCCGGGAACTTATTACGTCGAAGCGGGACCGAACAATCGTGCGCGTCCGATTGGCGAAGAGCAGAGCGACACAGGAAAGTTTGAAGTCGTCCCGGCGCAGTACTATCCGGGCGTGCGCGAAATGGGCGCTGCCACTCCGCTGCGACTCGCACCCGGCCAGCACGCGAGTGTAGATTTTGGAGTGAGGCGTGTGCCCGCGTATCGCATTTCGGGAATGATCGCCGGCGGCACCGACAATGGTGGGCTATATTTGTCGGATGTCGATGGCGATCACGTGGATGTAGGTGTTCGCTACGATCACCGGACAGGTCGGTTTCAGGCATTTCCTGTTCCGGCCGGCTCATATCGGCTGCGATTCAACGGACGAAGCCCCGAGGGTGAGCAGCTTTTTGCTGACGTTCCCATTCAAGTAACCGGCAACATTCCCGAACTGCATGTTGGTGTATCGCGCACGCTCTCGATTCCGGTCGAGTACCAAACGGACTTTACCAAGCCGGAATCGTCGCAACGTGTACCTGGTGGGTTGGGATTTGTGGGCGGCGGTTCAGGTCGCCGTTCGTTCGCGGCGTCATTCCTGGGACGCGTTTGGCTCATCTCCCGTAAGCCGCCGTTTCAGCAGTTTTCGGCCAATCGCGAGGGCCAGGACGCGCCGGCAATGATTCGCGGGCTGGAGCCGGGAACTTACGACGTTGAGGCAGAAGGGAACGGCTCCTCTTACGTGGCGTCCATGACGAGCGGTGGACTGGATTTGCTTTCGCAGCCGTTGGTCGTCGCTGAAGGTTCCGATCCACAGCCGATTGAGGTTTTGTTGCGCGACGATGCTGCTTCCGTAGATGGGAATGTGCAGAACTCCACACCTGGCCAGATGGGCGTAGTCCTGATGGTTCCCGAAGGCGCGACCCAATCTGCGCCGCGACAGCTATTCTTCAATCCGTCAGGAAAGTTTCACGTGCAGGGGCTGGCTCCGGGCAGTTATGACGTCTTGGCCTTCGATCGCCTGGATGGAATCGAATATCGCAATCGGGAAGCACTGAGCGCCTATCTCTCGCACGCGGCTCACATTACTTTGAGTCCCGAAGAGCAGGCTCGGGTAACCCTAGATGTGATTCACCCCACGCCATGAAGCTCATCGGTTCCATTCTCGCTTTTCTTTGCTTAGCAACGTGCGCACGAGCGAAGCAGGCGGCGAGTGCGTCCGGGGGGCAATTTGAGGTGAGTGGCACTCTGGTGAATTGGGCTTCGGGAGAAGTTGTCCACAACGCCTTCGTGCAGCTGAGGGCTTCGCGTGAAGCAGACCAGCCGCGGCGATCGGAAGTGGGTACGGACGGCTCCTTCATCTTTCATAACGTTACCCCCGGAAAGTACAACCTCGGCGCACAGGCTCCAGGATTTCTCTTTCAGTCGTTTGATCAGCACGAGGGCTTCAGCACCGCAATTGTGGTTGGTCCAGAAAAGGTTTCTACCGGCATCGTTTTCCGCATGCGTCCGATGAGTGCGATTACCGGACGCGTTCTCGACGAGCATAACGAACCAGTCCGTGACGCTCAGGTGTGGTTGTTCCAAAAACGGAACGATATGGGGCGCTCTACGACTGAGCGTCGAGGGCTCTCCGCTACCGATGATCTCGGCGAGTACCGTTTTGGGCATCTGGGACCGGGGACTTACTACCTGGTCGTTTCGGCGCAGCCGTGGTATCGCCGCTACTTCCAGGGTGGATATCGGCGTAGTGGATTCAATCAGCACGCGACTGAGATTGATCCCGCGCTGGATGTTGCTTATCCACTCGTCTATTACCCAGGAACAATGGACGCGGATGAAGCGGGAGCGATCGTGTTGCGCGCAGGCGATCGCATCAGCGCCGACTTTAGTCTCACGCCAGTGCAATCACTACATCTAACAATTCGGCAGGGCAGCGGAGAAGGGAACCAGCCACCTGCGCAGCCAAGCTTCCGGCAGATTGCCTTTGGGCAGCCGGTTGGATTTCAGCAGGCGAATATTGTTTACGAGCAGGGCGAGATGGAGATCTCCGGGATCGCTCCGGGTAACTACGATTTCAATCTTCATCATTTCGATCCCACTGGCCCTACCAACCAGAGGCAAAGCCTTAATGTTCAGCAGAGTGGCGATATCGATGTGTCTGCTGGCGCAAATCTTGAGGGGGTTCATGGAGTAGTGAAGTTCGACGACACGCCTCCCCAGAATGCGTTTCTCCAATTTCGCGACCTCGGCTCCGGCAATTCGATGGGAGCGCGCGTGAATGAACGCGGAGAGTTCAACGTGCAGCCGGAAGTTTCTGGTCGATACGTAGCTATGCTCGCGAACGCTCCGGGATACGCGATTCGCAGCCTCTCCGCTACCGGCGCGCGCGTGAGCGGACGCACGATTGAAATTACAGGCGCGCAGCCGATTGAGCTTTCGATTGTCGCATCGAAAGGCGTAGGCACGATCAACGGCATTGTCATGAATGGTGACAAGCCACTTCCTGGCGCAATGGTCGTGCTCGTACCGGAGGATATTTCCGATAATGCCAGCCTTTTTCGTCGCGATCAAAGCGACAGCGACGGAACGTTTATGCTGCCTGACGTCGTTCCTGGACGGTACACGATAATTGCCATTCGCAATGGATGGGATTTGGAGTGGGGCTCGCCGGATGTGCTGCGTCCTTATCTCGCGCACGGCACGCCAGTGCAGATCGGCGGCAAGCAGACGCTCGACATCAAAGTCGCCGCTCGGTGAGTGCTACATCGCCTCATTACGCGAACTGTCGGAGTGTCCCGATTACAATGTGCGCACCATTGAGCTCAATCCCGATGGGCAAACTTGATTTCGCGACAGAATCCATACAAGGAGAACGCGAACGATGAATCGCCGTGAGTTGTGCGTGGCAATGCCGTTACTCGCCCTGGCCAGTTCCTGGGCAGCGAACGATCAGACTCTCACTTCCACCACTTTTCCTTTTGACGAGCTTCAGAAGAAACAAGGCGACGGACACACCACGCGTCCTGTCGTGAACGGCAAGCTTTCAACCGGTGAGCACGTCGAGGTACACGAAACGACGCTCGCTCCCGGATCGATGCCCCACGCACCGCACCGTCACAAGCACAGCGAGTTCTGGCTTATCCGTGAAGGCACCGTGGAACTGAATATCAATGGTCAGACGCATCGCCTTGGTCCGGGCGGCGTGGGATTAGCTACGGGAAATGATCTGCACGGGATTAAGAACGTCGGCGATAGTCCCGCAAACTATTTCGTGGTTGCAATAGGCGAAATGGGCTAGACGAGAGAGTGCAGCGAAAACCTGACGCGGATTGCGCGGATGGGACGCGGATAGACGCGGAAAATCAGATTAGGCCTGGTACGAAATATCTTTGCGGGGAACGAAGCCGAGCAAAATTTTCCGCGTTGATCCGCGTCCCATCCGCGCAATCCGCGTCGGGTTTTCGGCTTCTCATGCGATCATCCCATCACCCGATCCACTTCATCGTTTGCTTTTGCTAAATCGATTGTCTTGCCCGTCTTGACAGTGGCTGCAGTTGTCAGTCAACATGCGGTTCGCCTAAACAACTCTGTTTTTCGCTGTACAAAACGGCCAGGAGGAGAGATGTCCGCCAGTAAGAGAGCCCGTACAGTTCTAAATCTAGTTGCGTGCGTGTTAGTGCTTTCCGCAACCACAATGTTCGGTCAAGCCGTGAACGGCACACTGCTTGGCACGTTGACTGATTCATCAGGCGCCGTGGTGCCAGCCGCAAAGGTCACTGTTACCGAGCAGGGCACCGGGATTCCCCACACGACTGAAACCAACGCCAGCGGAAACTACGTTATCCCGAATCTTCCGCCTGGCAACTACGACGTGACCTCCGAAGCCCACGGTTTCAAGAAAGTGACGAGAACTGGTGTGCGCCTCGACGTCAACCAGAGCGTCCGTGTGGACATGACGATGGAGTTAGGTGCTGTCACCGAAACCGTGGAAGTCACGGGAGCGGTGCCTCTGCTCAAGACCGATCGCGCGGACGTGAGCCAAAACATCGAGACCACGCAATTGGAGCAATTGCCGGTGGGTGGCGCTAATAGGAATTTCCAGAATTTTCTTGCGTTGATTCCTGGTACCGACAAACCACACCGAGATCACTCAGAGTTCTTCAACCCGCAGGACACGCTTTCCGTCGAGGTCAACGGACAATCGCGAGAGTTCAACCAGCTTGCAATTGAAGGCGTGAACGACGACGAACGTACCGGCCTCCTTCAGATCTACGTTCCTCCGGCCGAGGCGATTCAGACCGTCGATGTCACGACAAGCAATTACGCGGCGGAGTTCGGGCGCGCAGGCGGGGCAGTCACGAATGTGATTCTGAAGTCGGGCACAAACAATTTTCACGGCTCGTTGTATGAATTCAACCGCATCAGCGCTCTGCAAGCGCGCACCTATTTTCAGCGAGCAGGTTCTGTACCGCGTACGACTTTCAACTACTACGGTGGAACCATTGGCGGCCCGATCATCAAGGACAAAACGTTCTTCTTCTTCGACCTGCTCCGGATCAACGACATCCGCGGTCAGTTCCAGCTCACGCAGTTGCCGAACGATGCGTTCCGCAATGGAGACGTACGAGCGGCGATAACGTCCGGCAAATCGAATATTTATAATCCCTTCACGGGAAATGCGGACGGAACAGGGCGAGCGGCGATTTTCGCCTCATCCACTCCTGGGACAGCAACCATCCAGGGGCGGAACGGGCTCGTAGATGCTTACAATCCGGCGTGCACCGGAGCTCCAACGTGTACCAACATAGTTCCACTCGCAATGATGGATCCGATCTCGCTGAAGATTCTTGCACTCGTTCCGCACACGAATCTTCCGGGACTTACCAGCAACTATCAGGAAAACACTCAATTCAGGAAAGACAGTTGGTCGTTCGATACAAAGATCGATCACAACTTCAGCCAGAAAGATCGACTCGCGTTTCGCTTCAGCCGCGCCGTGCAGAACCCGTTCCAGCAGCCGATGTTTGGACTTGCTGGTGGCCCGATCGGATTCCAGGGTCCGGGTAACCAACACGAACAGAGCGGAGCGATTAACGAAACGCACATCTTCTCTCCGACTCTCGTGATGGAGACCCGCGCGGGAATCAGCCACTATCGGAATATCGCTGTCACTTCAGATCACGGCTCAACGGCAACTACTGCCCTGGGCATTCCGGGCGCGAACTTGGATGCGTTCACCAGCGGTCTGACGCAGGTGGAAATTCAAAACGGGTTCGGCAATCCCTTTGTCGGATACTCGGCTTCCCAGCCATGGGATCGCGGCGAGACCAACATCGACGTCGTCAACAACTGGACGAAGATCAGCGGCAATCACACGTTCAAGTGGGGCGCTGATATTCGCCGCCTTCGTGATGATCTAGTCCAGGCGCAGACCTTCGGACCTCGCGGACACTTCACTTTTGGTACGGGCACCACGTCGCTCAATGGGGATACCAGTTGCTCAGGCAAAGCGTGTAGTTCTACGCAAGCCAACAACTTCGCTGCATTCCTGATCGATGCACCCACGCAGGTAGGCCGCGATATTTCTCTGGTATCCGGCTCGTGGCGTGAGACCGAGGCATTCTTCTTCGGTCAGGACACATGGCATGCCACACCGAAATTAACCATCGATGCCGGCTTGCGATGGGAGCTCTATCTGCCGGCAACTCCGAGCCGTCCCGGTCGGTACTCCAATTATGATCCTTCGATTAATCGGCTCGTGCTTGCAGGTATCGATGGCAATCCTCTGAATCTTGGCCGCGAAACTTACTACAAGTATTTCGCTCCGCGTGTGGGTCTTGCTTATCGCCTTAGCGAGCAAACTGTCATCCGCGGCGGCTTTGGAATCAGCTACGAGCCGTTTACTAATAATCAGTACGCGTTTAACTTCCCAGAAAGACAGAATCAGGGCACCAATCAAGCGAACAGTTTCGCGTTCCCCTTTTTCAGTAATGGCCTGCTGGGAACTTTCCCGAATGGATTTCCAGCGCCGAGTACGGTTGCCATCGCCAGCGATGGAACTGTGACTCCGAGCAACGGCGATCCGTACAACGTCGTCGACAAGCACTTCCAGGAGCCCTACGTCGAGTCCTATAACCTCTCAATTCAGCGGGCCCTGCCTGCAAACTTTGTGATGGACTTGGCGTATGTTGGCAATCATGGAGTGAAAATTCCAGTTGCTTACAACCTGAATGCTGCGCTCACACCGGCAGTCAATTCTAGTGGGCTCACGAACACTTGCACGGTCGAAGCGCTCTGTGTGCAGTACGGCCGTACTGCAACCACGACTTTCCTGTTCAAGCCCACTGTTTCTAACTACAATGCGCTGCAAGCTCGCCTTGACAGGAAGTTCAAGAACGGCTTCCTGCTGACGACTTCATACACTTGGTCAAAAGCGCTCGCTTATCGGTCCGATATGGGCGCCGATGATGGCAGCCCTGACAACTACCTTGATTTCCAGCGCAACTACACCGTCACAAGCCGTAATCGAGCGCATGTTTTTGTCCAAAGCTACGTCTATGAGCTGCCGTTCGGCAAAAACAAGAAATTCCTCAACTCCGGTCCGGCAAGCTGGATTCTCGGTGGTTGGGGGATCAGTGGAGTCCTGACGCGCATGAGCGGCACCCCGCTGCACTTCACTGCGGATGGCAAAGCTCTCAACGCGCCGGGATCGACGCAGTATCCGAACCAGGTCGCTCCCTTCCATGTACTAGGTGGAGTCGACACTAATCTATGGTTCGACACTACTGCTTTCGTTCAACCGCAAGGCAACGGCGTACTCGGCAATATGCGCCGCTATCAGTTCTCCGGCCCTGGCTACTTCAATCTCGACGCATCCTTGTCCCGCAAGTTTCCAGTCAAGGAGAGGATGGGATTCGAGTTTAGGGCTGAGGCATTCAGCATCACCAACACGCCGCATTTCAGTAATCCCAGCGTGAGCATCACGTCATCAACTTACGGCCGTATCACAGGAACTGGTGACCAAAACGGCGCGGTCGGTGATGGAAATCGCGTGCTGGAGTTGAGCGCGAAGTTCACCTTCTAAAACAAGTCGCGACCGAGACGGCGATGAGCTGTCTCGGTCGTTGTCTTTTTCGCGCTGCAAACCGACAAACTTGATTCGAATCGATCCAAATCGTCTGCCACGTGTCGCTGCTGGGACGAAATAGACTTCAGCAGAGCTGGAGCGGTATCGTTGTTGGTTGGTCATAAGGTTCCGAGGAGGACTGTAGAAGAATGTCTTCTTTTTCGCGTCGTGATTTTTTAGGCGGGCTCATTGCAGCGGGAGCGGTGGCGGCATTGCCGATGCCCGCGCTTGCCGCGTTCGAGCCGCTGTATCCGCCGATGGATCTTTCCTATTTTGACACTCCGATTTCGTCTGCACCGGCCGATATCAAGATTGGATATGCGTCGATTACCTGGGGCGGTAACGATCGGCAGGCGATTGATGACATCGCGTCCCTTGGCTATGCGGGCATTCAACTGCGTTCGAATGTGGTGAAGGAAATTCCCGACCCGAACGAAGTAGCCAGACTGCTTGACCAGCACCATCTCACGTTCGTCGCGCTCTCGAGTGGCAGCATAAATATGGAGTCGCCCGACGAAAAAGCTGAGATTGCGAAGCACAGCGCCAATGCCAGGTACATGCATGATGCGCATGGGCTCTACCTGCAAATGATCGACATGCGTCCCAAACGCGAAGCCACCGCCGACGACTACAAGAAGCTTGGCCGGATGCTCACGGAAATCGGCAAACGCTCTGCGGACCTGGATGTGAAGCTTGGATATCACAATCACATGGGATCGCTGGGACAAAGCCCGGAAGAAATGGATCGCGTGATGGATGCGAGCGACCCGCGTTACGTGAAGCTCGAGCTCGATATCGCGCACTGCGTGCAAGGTGGCGGCGATCCGGTAAAAGCAATTCAGAAGTACAAAGATCGTCTGCTGTTCGTGCACATCAAGGATGTTGAGAGCATCCCAAAAGAGGAATCAAGGCGCGGGCGCGATTACCGCTTCGTCGAACTCGGCCGCGGACGCGTCGATGTCGCGGCAAGCTTCAAGGCACTCGAAGACAACAACTTCCGCGGCTGGGCTGTGGTTGAACTTGATGCCGTTCCCGATCCTTCGCGAACACCAAAGGACTCTGCATTGATCAGCAAGAACTATCTTCATGACCGTGTGGGAGTCAGCCTATGAACTCCCAATTTCGCGTCGCAGTTATCAACGATGAGATCAGTCAGGACTTCGGGCACGCAGTCGATGTCGCCTCGCGCGAGTTCGGTATGAACTGGATCGAGCTGCGCGGGATGTGGAACAAGAACATTCTGAAGCTCGATTCCAAGGAGATCGACGAAGCTCGCCAGATTCTCGAAAAAGCAAAGATGCGGGTGACGGATATCGCCAGCCCGGTTTTCAAAGTTGACTGGCCGGGCGCACCGCCCTCGAAAGAGCGCGAGCGGCACGACACCTTCAATGCCGATTTCACATTCAAGCAGCAGGACGAGCTGTTGGAGCGCGCGTTCGAACTGGCGAAGGCCTTCAACACCGATCGCGTACGTATCTTTGATTTCTGGCGGCTTGACGATCAGGCTCCCTATCGCGCCGCAATCGACGACAAAATGCGCGATGCGGCCGACAAAGCTGCGAAGAAAAAGATCATTCTGGTTCTTGAGAACGAGTTCGCCTGCAACACGGCTACCGGCGCAGAAGCTGGGCGTCTGCTCTCTGCCGTAAAGGCGAAGAACTTCATGGTCAATTGGGATCCGGGCAATGCGGCGATGCGCGGTGAGAAGGCATTCCCGGATGGGTACAACGCCTTGCCAAAGGAACGGATCGGCCACGTCCATTGCAAAGACATCCAGAACAAGCCCGACGGTTCGGGCAAGCAGTGGGCTGCCATGGGTCGCGGGCTCATCGACTGGACCGGGCAGTTCAAGGCGCTCAAGCAGCAAGGCTACAAATACGCGACCAGCCTCGAGACGCACTGGCGCGGCGGCGGGACTCCGGAGGAATCTACGCGTCAGAGCTGGGCAGGCATGAAAGAAGAGCTGCAGAAAGCCGGAGCGCTTTCCTAAACAATGCTTCACGCGGGCTTCACCGGCGGCGGAAACATTACGGAGACTCACATCCGCGCCGCCGCTGCCGCTGGGCTGAACATCGCTGCGATCTACGGAACAAATTCGGCCAAGGTCGGGACGCTTGCTCAGAAATACGGCGGCGAACCGTACAGCGACTTTGATCGCTTCCTCTCGCATCGACCGCTGGATATCGTGATGCTCGGCAGTCCGTCGGCTCTTCATTCCGACGAAGGCATTGCCGCCGCGCAGTGCGGCCTGCATGTGCTCACGGAGAAGCCGATCGATGTGACGGTCAAGCGCGCAGATGCACTGATCAAAGCGGCACGCGCTGCCGGCGTAAAGCTCGGAGTCTTCTTTCAAGACCGCCTCAAGCCCGACATTCTGCGCGTGAAGGATTGGATCAATTCGGAAAAACTTGGGCGTCCCATTTTGGTCGAAGCCGCAGTGAAATGGTATCGTCCGCCAGAGTATTACTCCGGATCGAAGTGGCGCGGCACGCTTGCCCTCGATGGCGGCGGGGCATTAATGAATCAGGGGATTCATACCGTCGATCTGCTCATCTATCTGCTCGGCGATATCACGCGCGTGCAATCAGTCACAAAAACGGCACTCCATCACATCGAGAGCGAAGATACTTGCGTTGCGACTCTGGAGTTTGCGAATGGAACAGTCGGCGCGCTGCATGCGACTACTGCGGCTTTCCCCGGCTATCCTCGACGGGTTGAGATTACCGGAACCGAAGGCACGGTTCGCATTGAGCAGGATCGCATCACGCGTCTCGATCTGCGCAATCCGTCCGCCCTCGCAGATGAGATCGAACCGGCAGACCAAAACGCCAGCGCAAGCTCTCCAGTCGTGGGCGACATTCGCGGACACCAGCGAATCATCGAGGACTTCGTGCAGGCAATTGAAACCGGTCGCGATCCCGTGTGCGGCGGCGAAGAAGGTCGGCGAAGCGTGGCGGTGGTGGAAGCGATTTACCAGGCCGCGCGCGTGCGAGATGCGGTTGGGTGCAGTTAACGGAACCGCCGGCGGTAGCCGGTGGGCCGGAGCTGGCCGAGAAGGCCAGCTCCGGGTTGAAAGAGTAGCGCGGAACCTCATGATCGCGCAGCCGCAAAAGACACGGCTGCCCCACCGGCTACCGCCGGCGGTTCCGTAACAACGCAGTCATAATCCAGGAGGCACTATGTCAGACACATCTATTGCGCGGCGTGACTTTATAAAGCAGGCTGCCCTCGGCACCGCTGCATTCATGCTGTATCCACCGGCGCGCGTGCTGGGCGCCAATGACCGTGTGCGCGTCGGCATGATCGGCGTTGGCGGACGCGGCAGCGAGTTGCTCAAACAGATTACCCGTGTGCCCAATGTGGAACTCGTCGCCATGGCCGACATCTACACACGCCGTCGTGAGGAAGCCAAAGCCAAAGTTCCCAACATCCAGACCTTCGACGATCATCGCAAGCTCCTCGACCAGAAAGATATCGACGCGGTGATCGTGGCCAGCCCGCTGCACATCCATGCGCGTCATTTTGTTGACGTAATCGCGGCCGGCAAAGACCTCTATACCGAGAAGACGATGACGTGGTCGATTCCGGAAGCGGAAGAGTGCCTGCGCGCCGCGAAGAACTCCGATCGTATCGTTCAGCTTGGCCTGCAGCACGAAAGCGACGGCTCACTGGCCGATACGAAGAAGTGGATTAAAGATGGAATCGTCGGCAAAGTGACCATGGTCGAATCGTGGATGAGCCGCAACACTCCGCACGGCAAAGGGCAGTGGGTGCGTCCGATTCCGTCGGACTGCAATCAGGAGAACATCCGCTGGGAAGCGTTCCTCAATGGACGTCCATCGCAGCCGTTCGACGCGAACAAATTCATCAACTGGCGTCTGTTTTGGGAATTCTCCGGCGGCAACATTACTGAGAACATGGTTCACCAGATCTCCTGGATCATGAGCGCGCTTGATCTGCCAGTGCCGAGTGCTGCGACGATGTCGGGCGGCGTGTTCTCAGAGAAAGACGGACGCGAGGTTCCCGACACCATCGCCGTCACGCTCGAATTTCCGCAGGATATCGTAGTGATCTGGCAATCCACGTTCAGCAACAGCCACTACGGCCTGGGCGAACACATCCTCGGCAGCGATGGCACCATCGAGCACGTCTCGGGCGAGCAGAATATGGTCACCGGACGCTCGGAGTCGGCCACGCGCTACTATCCCGAAAAGGTGAACCGTAAAGACGGAGCCGCGCTCACCGGCGAGACTCCCGATCAGAATCACATGCAGAACTGGATCGACTGCGTGCGCTCGCGCAAGCAGCCGAATGCGCCGGTTGAGATCGGATATCTCTCGGCCGTCGCGGGCCACATGGCCAATCTGGCCTATCGCAACAAGCGGCGCGTTACTTGGGATGAGGCGAAGTCGATGCAACAGGAGTATTAGTCGGCTGTTCTGTCATTCCGAACGCCTGGTTTTGGCGGAGAAATCCCTATCGACTCCTACGCATCCTAACCTCGAACGCATGGGTGCAATAGGGATTCCTCACTCCGGCTCACGCAAACTGCGCGTGAGCCTGTTTTCGGAATGACAAAGGCCAACGGCCCCACTACACACTCCTTTCCCGCTTCCTTTCACCGCGCTCAGGCAGTTGAATCACCACTGACTGGCTCAGCACCAGCGCCATCCCGACAATCTGCCACACACGCAAGCCCTCACCTGCAAAAGTTGCCGCGAGCACGCTGGCGAACACTGGCTCGAGACAGCTAGTTACGATCGCGCTGGTCGGATCAAGCAGGCGAAGTCCTCCGAGATACAGAGCGAATGGCAGGAGCATCGAGATGATTGCAAATCCGAAAAGAAACAACCATTCGCGTTCGGAGTAATGCTGGGCTGCGACGCGCCATGGAGGATTCACGATCAGCCAAAAGATCGTTGAGAAGAGAAGCGCATAAAAGAGCACCAACCAGCGGGAAAACTGCTTGAGCAGATCAGCGCCGATAACGTTGTAGAACGAGTAGGAAAACGCGGCACCCAGCGCCGCAACGATTCCGATGGTGCTTGCCTTTAGATGAGCCTGCGGCGCGGTAAGCGCGACTAGTCCACATCCTACGAATGCCAGCACCACGGCCAAACTGCGAAGCCACGATATGCGCTGCTGTCTCGCCACGACTGTGTATGCATAAACCCAGACTGGAGCGGTGTACTGCACCGTGATCGCGGTTGCAACGGTGCTCTTGGCGATTGCGTAGTAATAGAAGAAGTTGGCGCCGCACAGGCCCAAGACTCCCATAGCTGCGCATTTCCACAGCGTGCGACGGCTGGCGCGTAACGTTCCCACTCCAGGACCGGCAGCGACGAGTGGAAGCAGGACGAGTACGGCGAAGGTCGATCGCGCCTGCGAGAGGATGAGAGGATCGATGCTGGTTCCGTGCAGCCAGCTTTGTCCGTTGAAGACAACTTTGCCGACCGCCGCCGAAGCTCCGTAGCAGAACGCTGCGGCAGCGATGAGCAGGTAGCCTTCGATTTTTGCGGCGCTAAGCCTGGAGCATCTGTTCGAGTCGCTGGGGATCGAAGCCAATCATCACCTGGTCGCCAACAACGATGGTAGGAGTGGAACGGCTCTGATATTTTCCGACCAAATCTCGGACAGCCGAGTAGTCGCGCGAAACGTCTCGTATTTCGAAATCGATTCCTCTCTCCGAGAGGAAGGCCTCGGCAGTGCGGCACGGCGGTCAGCCAGGCTGGCTGAATACTACGACTTTATGTTTTTGCATATACCGTTAGTTTCGCTCCCGGGTTTGGAGTTTGTCTGCAATCATCTTCGATTATCCGTCTGCGGTTCGGTATGGATGAGTACCTTGAAAAGCTCTGGAGCAGCCTGCTTAAAACGAATTTCCAACGCCGTTGAAATATCGTGAACGCGCGCCAGCGACAGATCGTCTGGCAAGGTAGTGTGGCAAGAGAGATAGATGCGATTCCGCACTCTCTTCAAGACAATCTCATGCAAATCGATAATCTCAGGAAATTCTCTCTCGACTATGTTTCTGAGCTTCTTCTCCAGAGAAGCATCGTGAAACGTGGCATCGCCGGTTTCGATGGTCGCCGAGTCGCTCTCAATGTGCGTAAGGATCGAATCGATCTCGGGAACTTCGCTGCGCATCTCTGACTCGAGGACGGTAACGAAGTCGTGGGCGTCCTTCAGGGACATACGCTCATCCAGTTCCAGATGCTGCTCGACATGCAATTTCCCGTTCAGGTCCTGAACGTTGACGTCGTGAACGCCAAGATTATGCCGCGCCGCTACTGCATGGATGCGATCGAAAATACTTTCTGCTCCAGTGGCTCGGGGAAGCGTACGAATGGTAACGTCGGCATCGGGAAGCACGCTGTGAACGGCATCGGTCACGGATGATGCCATGCTCTCGGAATGCTGCAAGGTTGCATTGCGATTCAGCGCGACCTGAACTTCAGCGAAGTATCTATTGCCAGCGCGGCGAACCCGAACACGATCGACATCGAGCACGCCATGGATGTCGGCCACAGCTCGTATGATCTGGCCGCGAACCCCGGTCGGAGCCGCATCGAGCAAGGCATCTATCGTCTGCCGCGCCAACCGCGAACTTACATAAATAATGACGCCTGCGACGGCCAGCGCTGCCAAGGGATCAGCCACGCGCAGCCAGGGAATGCCCATGCGATGGCCGACCCATACCAAGGCGAGTCCGATTACGACTACGCCGCTCGACCAAATGTCTGTCGTGAAGTGCAGGGCGTCGGCTTCGAGGGCTTGGCTGTCATATCGAACAGCGGTTTTACCCAACGCGCGAGAACGCCAAAAGTCCACAGCCATCGAGAGAAATAGAACCGCGAATGCTGCGATCGAGGGCTCGATCGAGACGTGATGGAAGAAAAGCCTGCGCACCGCTTCACTGAGAATCCATATGCACGTTACAAGCAGCAGGCCAGTCTCGATGAAAGCAGAGAAGTTCTCAACTTTGCCGTGGCCGTATTGATGGTCCGCGTCAGCGGGCTTATCCGAAACACCAACCGAAAAGAACGTTATAACCGCCGCGACCAGGTCGAGCCCAGAATGGGCCGCCTCTGAAATGAGTCCCAAGCTGCCGGTTGCGATTCCGACGAAAATCTTGAGCGCGGTAATCCCCACGGCAGCGATGACGGAATTGCGCGCCACTGAACGCTTTTCGCTCCGTACGCTGTCGGCGCCCGAGATGTAAGAGGTGGCCATCTGGCTGGTACCCTAATGTTATACGGCCGTCTTACTCAGAGGCACAGCATTCGTTTTGCCTGTGCTAGCATCGATTTTCCCCGTTCATCGTGGAGGCATCTTGATTCAGCGTCATTCGCTCTTCTTCTGTACATACGTTCTAGCCGGCGCGTGCTTTGCCTTTGGACAAGCAGCTCCCGGTACGACGGCTCCACAATCTGCGCCTACACAAAGCTCAACTACACCTTCGACGATTCCTGCGTCACCGGTCGCTCCATCCATTGCGAGCGTGCCCGAGAGCACACCAGTGATTACGATCGATGGCATCTGCGACATTTCCCTCAATGGAACCATAAAACCGGCCGCTCCGGCCCACTCGACGGTTTCCAGGAGCGCCAGCGCGAAGACCTCGGAGGTGCAGTCACCAAAGTCCTGCAAGACGCAAATTACGCGAGCGGAGTTCGAGAAGCTCCTGAAAGCTGTCGCTCCCAATGCGCCGGCTAACGTGAATCGACAAATCGCAACGCGATACGTGCAGCTTCTCACTGCGGCAAACGAAGGTGTGAAGTTGGGGATCAACAAAGATCCGGAATACGAAGAGCAACTCGCCATCGCGCGCTTGCAGGTGCTGGCGCAGACCGCAGAACGCAAGCTTCAGACCGAAGCTGCAAATGTGAGCGAGGCTGACGAGAAGGCGTACTACGATCAGAATCCTTCCGCTTTTGAAGAGGTAACGCTGACGAGGATTTTCATTCCCCGCAATCCGGCCACTCCAACGAATCCCGGAACTGCGCCTGCGCAGCCGGCCGCTGCTGATCCGCAGGCAATCGCCGACGAGGCTCACAAGCAGCTCGTCGCAGGAGACGATCCGGAAAAAGTTGAGAAGACGGCCTACGAACAACTGAAGAACACAACAACGCCACCCAGCACGAAATTCGGGTCGCGACGGCGAGGAAGTCTTCCCCCGGCTCAGGAAGGAAAGATTTTTACGCTCAACGCCGGCGACGTATCCGAGGTTTTCTCAGACTCCATCGGCTATACGATCTACAAGCTTGATTCCAAAAAGGAACTGCCGTTCGATCAGGTGAAGGACGACATCAAGCGTCGGCTCACCCAACAGCATCTCGCAGATTCGCGGCAGAAGATCATGAGTGCGAGCAAGGCGGAATATAACGACGTGTACTTCGGGCCTGAAGGTGCCGCCGCTCGCCCTATGATGCCGACGTCATCGCCAACGCGGGGTATTGGATCGGGGCAAGGCAATCCTCCGACTACGACCCAATCGCCCACGCCGAAATAGCTATGGCTTCCAAGAAGCCCGCATTGCTGGTAACTGGTGTCTCCGGAAGTCTCGGACGACGCCTATTGCCGCTGCTTCAAGAGTTCCACGTCATTGGGCTCGATATCGCTCCGCCTGAGGGAATCGAAAGCTCGATCGAATTTGAAAAGATCGATCTAGGGCAAGAATCGTCCTGCGGACGCATGGCGGCAATCCTGCGCGAAACACATGCAGTCGGCATTGTACATCTCGCCTTCGTTCTCGATCCGCTGCGCACGGGCATTCTCGATCGGGATCGCATGTGGCGCATCAATGTCGCTGGCACCGCGCGCGTTCTGGAGGCGATTGCCGAAGCCAACAGAATGGGTGCCAGTCTCGAGAAGCTGATTCACCTCAGTAGCGTGTCGGTCTATGGTCCCAATCTCAAACGTTCTGCGCGGGAAAATGACGAACTGAAAGCGCACACCCTCACCTACGCAGTTCACAAGAAAGAGGCCGAGCTCGCGGTCCAGGCACGCGTCCAGAGTCTTGGAGGGTGCGATGTTTACATTCTGCGTCCGCACATCTTCGCTGGAGCAACCGTTCAGAATTACATGATCGATTGCATTCGCGGCACGGCATACGGAGCAGGACGACTGGGTAGAATGCTGGCTCGCAGGAAAAGCAAATTGCCAATCATTCTTCCCATGGGCAAGCGCTTCACGGAGCACAAGTTGCAATTTGCCCATGTCGATGACGTCGCAAGAGTGATCGCATGGCTGCTGGCGAGGCCCAAGGCTTCCGATCCGCTCACCATTCTCAACGTCGCTAGCCGAGGCGATTCGCTCACTGTGGCTCAGTGTGCCGAAATCATTGACACTCCCGTAAAGCGTGTTCCCACGGTCACCATGTGCCGCGCCTTAATAAATACGATGTGGAACATGGGCGTCACGTCGATCCCGCCCGATTCATTCCCGTATTTGATTGGCAGCTATACACTCGATCTCTCGAAACTGCGCTCAATCCTCTCCGAAGATTACGAGCAAGTGATTCGATACAGCAATGAAAGCGCTCTGGCGGATAGTGCGACCGCGGGTGTCGCGCCGGACACGTCTTATTAGCTTGACGATTAGGCGAGACGAAGGTTCCAAAACTGCACTTAACTGCATCACGCTATCTTGGAAAACGCAAAGTTTTGCAGTATTTCGGCAACTCTCTTGACGCGGTAATCACCGCGTATTTCCATCCCTGATCATCCGCACCAAATGCATTTACATCCCGACCCGAGTAGCAGTATCGTAGGCGGGCTTGTCTACACACAAATCCGCTAAGGAGTCTAAGGTGTTCTTGAAAAAAGGATCTAGTCGCTCTGGCCAATTTTTGTCGGCTAGCAAGAAAATTGGTCTTTGTTTGATGTCGCTTGCGCTCTTTAGTTTTGCGGCATTCGCGTCCGATGATGACGTAGTGCCTGACAACTATCTAATGGGTATGCACGTAAAACATACGAACAATGCTGGTGGTTTGCACGGGAAGGGCAATATTCCTACTCCACATGGTTTTCCCGCTGGCGTGGATACACTCACGAACTTCACCGGTCATTTCGAAGCACAAGGAATCTACTTCGACGGTACTCCGCACCACATTTGGGAATACAGCATGGTCGGAAACGATCCGGCCCATGGGGGAACGACGGTTTTCAACGCTCCAGTGGTTCCGGTCTCGCTGGATCTTCGCAATTCCGATGGCTCGGTCCGTTACGTGAAAGTAGTCAACGGACAAACGGTCACTTGTGCGAATCCTGCGGATGGTTCCGCTCCTGCAGGATGCCAGCGTCTTTTCTCCGACGTCACCCCATTCGTACAGCCGTTCCTTAATGGCCCGGTCTTCCGCAATTCAATCTATAGCAGCAGCCAAGTTCCCACGCAGATAACCGATGCGGTCCAACGTGCCGAATTCGGAAATCACGCGCGTGCGGACTGGCACACTCTGTTAAGCCCTTCGTTGAAACCAGCCGAGGTCATGACAATCGTTCAACACGTGCCGACGAAAGATGATCCGCTTCCTGCGTATCAGTTCGCACTGAATCCGGACGGAACCTGCTGCCGGTTTGTACTCATTCAGGAAAGTGTATTTACGAGGCTGCTATTTCCACCGGCCGCTCCTGACAATTCGACCGTCATCGGTGCGGCCGAGGTGGCGGGGCGCATGACTCCGCAGGACATTTCTTCGTTCCTGTTTCCGAACGCGTATCTGTTTGGCAGCAGCACCAGCGATTGTTGCGTGCTTGGCTTCCACAGCTTTGATGTTGAAGCTGGAGACGCCGCCAATGGAAATCGCACGAAGTTCTATGTCATGAACTATGCGAGCTGGATCAGCCCAGGACTCTTCGGTGGTGGATTCCAGGATGTAACCGCGCACAGCCACGAAATCGCCGAAACGTTCAACGATCCATTTGTTGCCTTCGACGGTCTCCACAACGTGACGCCTTTCTGGCAAAACCCCGCCGGTCAGTGCCAGGACGTAATGGAAGACGGCGATGTGATTGAAGACTTGCCGCGTCCTACCTATCCGGTCACCATTGATGGCTTCACCTACCATCCACAGAACGAAGCGCTTTTGCCATGGTTCATGTTTGAAAAGAACTCGAGTGCCATTGACAACGCGTACAGCTATCCGGATGAGACGGTGCTCCCGCACTTGTCAGATCCGCAACCCTTGAATTGCGGACAGACGCAGTAACTTTAAATCGATACACGAGGGTGTCGCATTTACGACACCCTTGTTTTTATTACCAGAGACATCGTGCTACAACTTTCGACAAGGGAGTTCCAACATGGCACCCGATGTCCGCGGTATGACGCCGTTGCTCCAGGTATTTGACATGGCGACGTCACTCAACTTTTATTGCGATGTGCTTGGCTTTGAGATCGTGACGACAGACAGCAATACTGTCGCGCCGAATCACAATTGGGTGTGGCTTAGGCTTGGTGGAGCTGACCTGATGCTCAATACCGCATACGAGTACGAGAATCGTCCATCAATGCCCGATCCGCTGCGCATCAGCAGCCATGACGATACTTGTCTGTACTTCGGAGCGCCGGACGTCGATGCGGTTTATGAGCACCTGATTGCGCGCGGAGTTGCGGTTAAGAAGCCGCAGATCGCCTACTACGGCATGAAGCAACTTTACCTTCATGATCCGGATGGCTTCAATTTGTGCTTTCAATGGAAGGCAGAGGTCGCAACCAATACCTCGGCTTAACCGAATATTTCACCACGCATCCATGGAGGACAATTGAGAACTTCAGTACTGACAACCGCCGCCCCATTTCACTCATAGTCAATTCCTCGGTTTCTGAATTGCATAATCAGCAATTGTTTCTCCGTGTTCTCCGTGTTTCCATCGTGAAAAGCGATTTAAGGAATCGCGCTCAAGAGTACGTCCGGCGGAGCGTTGTCAGAGAAAGTCTCGCTGATGTGGACGAAATGGTCCACGTTTCCAGGACCAAAAACGAAACTGCCTCCCAGCTGGAAAGGATCTTTGCCCATTTTGTGCTGGCGATGCCCGGATGCTTTCGCTCGTTTGCGTCCCAGGCTATTCACTTTCCAGAACAAATGAAACAGATTAGCTTGCTTCAGGTCCAGGGTCCGATAAGCCTGCCGTAGCTCATCAATAAGGAGCGGAAATTTGATGCCAGATTCTTCTCGGAAGGCACGCGCGTAATGCGGGTCTCCCAGTCCGATTGCTGCTAGCCCTGCGCCTTTTCGGTCAAATTCACTCTGATGCTCGCGCAACTGTGCGGCGTGCTCGCGGCAGAAGATTCAGCCATAGTGGCGAAGGAAGACCACCGCAGCCGGACGCTCCTGCCAAAGGGAGCCAAGTCTAACGTTGTTGCCTCCGGTGTCAGGCAAGATAACGTCAGCGAGTCTTTCACTATAGGATTGCGCCATGTTTGTTAAGGCTCAGCAGGAGAAAGCTTGTCCATAGTAGCTCTTGTTTCCCTGATACAGCGCCAGAGCGTCCGGCTTTACTTCTGATTTCGAGAGGCCATTTGATCTCTTCACTTTCGCGTGCCACGTGAGCGATAGGTTCGGGCTATGCTCGTTGTTCGGGGAAATCACATAGTTGTGCCAACCCCACAACAGCCTGGCCAACTCAGAGTCCAGCTTGGATGGGCTCAAGCAACTGGAGGGATTCATCCATGTCGGTGGCATCACTGCCTCGTGCCGGCCAGATGCGAAAGGTGCCAGTGGCGGTGCGCTCAAGCTGCCAGTTTCCGGCGATGCCGGTGCCGTCACGTCCGCCGGAGTAGGTGACATCGTGGGAGCCAATGTAGGTCTTGGTCCAACGGCATGCTCCAGAAAGCGGATCATAGCCGCCATGCATGACGAAGCTGCCAACGTCGTCGATTCCATCGCCCGCAAGTATGCCACTGGAAAACAGCAGATCCAGCTGCATGTCATGCCGGTCGCCACGGCCATAGCTGTAGAAGCCGCGCCAAGCGCCTGAAGGATAAATTTCAACGGCCATTTTGGTTAGCTTACAGCTTCCGGATCGTCTGGGCTGCTAAGCTCCTAAGTTGAACATCAATGGCGGCGGATAGCAGTACACAGTTACAAACGCAGACTCCGGAAGAACTTCAACACGGATCGAGTTCAGTGTGGCCAGTGGTGAGCCTGGCCGCTGCTGGATGTCTTTGGGGTACCGGATTTTTTTTCGGCAAGATCGCGTTTGCCGAGATGAATGTCTTCGAAAACTGCGGCTACCGATTTATTTTCGGATCTCTTGGGCTGCTGCCGATTCTCTGGAAGCGGCCTCCACGATTTCATAATCGCCATGCATGGATGCTGCTTCTGGCCGCGAGCATCGTTGGCGTTCCTGTGCAATTTCTCATGCAGTTCAAAGGGCTGCAGCTCACTACCGTCTCCCACGCCTCGCTCATCGTCGGCATCTTGCCCGTTTTGCTTGCACTGAGTTCAGCCGCATTATTCAAGGACAAGATGAAGGGTTACGAGTATGCCCTAATGCTGCTGTCCGCATTGGGTGCGGTACTGATCGCGTTTTCCAGAAAGAGTGTCGGCGGTCCTCAGCCCACGGTCGCAGGAGATCTGCTTGTGTTCGTCTCAATGTTTGCAGCGCTTGTGATGATTCTTATCAGCAAGCGCCTAATGACGGAGTACGGATCGCTGCAGGTTACGGCGACGATGCTCCTGATCGGTACAGTTATATTGCTCGTTTGGACCGAAGCTACACATCCTGTGCGGATTCATTTTTCTGTGCGGGTGTGGCTTGCGGTCATTGCACAAGGATTTCTTGCTACGACCGGAGCATACGTCTTCTGGAATTGGGGGTTGGCTCGCGTACCTGCGGCTCGGGCTGGAGTCTTCCTTAATTTAGAGCCGCTGATTGGGACGCTGCTGGGCCTGGCAATTCTTCACGAGCGACTGGGAACTGTCGGGATTCTCGGTGGCTTGATGACTCTGAGCTCGGCCGCATACTTC
This sequence comes from Terriglobales bacterium, assembly GCA_035764005.1. NCBI lineage: Bacteria > Pseudomonadati > Acidobacteriota > Terriglobia > Terriglobales > Terriglobales bacterium. The sequence continues at coordinate 90,620 of DASTZZ010000111.1, read as the reverse complement.
AGCCGACGTTCGGGAGCAGGGACTATCAGCGGCTGAAAGAAGGAGACGCACCTAGGATGCCGCAACGGAAGCTTCGCTGTTTTCAGCACTCTCCAGCAGCTTGGCATAGCGTTTCGGGTCGTACCCTTGAACCGCCTCATCGCCTATGCGAACGAATGGAAACGCCACGACTTGCTCAGCTTCGAGCTCGCGCAGGATCTTCTCCTGAGTGGCCTCGTCTGCTAGATCATAATTAATAAATTTGAATGGAATGTACCGCTCAGTGAAGAACTTCTTCGCCTTGTTGCAGGACGGGCAGATCGATAGGGTGTACATCGATACCTTCACTGTTCCATTCACCGCTTTCTCGCGCTTCCGCCAACTGAACAATTTCATAGGTCTCCTACGCGAACAAGAAATCTGTAATGGTAGATTCCGCAGCCGACGCGGAGGATTCGCGATCTCGCGGTTTCAATTACCTCTCCGGCGAACGAACGGTACGGGCTTACTCTGCTTCCGAGCTTGGCTGGGCGATTACGCCATCTTTATAGGCAGGTTGGTGCTTGGGCGCGAAGAGGATTTCGACCATTAGGATCGCCGCACCTACAACAATTGCACTGTCCGCGATGTTGAAGTCTGGCCAGACGTATTGGCCGATGTAAAACTCCAGGAAATCGACTACATGTCCGGATAGGACACGGTCCCAAAGATTTCCGAATGCTCCACCCAGAATCAGAGAAAGAGCAACTGCGGTGCTGTTAAGTCCCTGAGTGTGTCTCCAGAGCAGCGCCAAAACTACCGCCAACGCCAGCAGCGAAAAGAAGATCAAGAAGACGATCCGCAACTCAGAGGGAGAGTCGGCAAACAGCCCGAATGCCGCGCCCCCATTGGTCACGTGCGTCAGCTTGAAAAAACCGGGGATCACGTTGACGCTGTCATGGAGCGGGATACTGCGCGAGATGATCCATTTGCTGAAGCGATCGAGCGCCAGCACCACGCCGGCGATGAGCAGAACGTATTTGCGAAGAGTCCCAGTGGACATTGAACTAAAGCTGTTAAGCTCCTAAGCTGCTGAGCTTCTAAGCTTCGCGGCTTGAGAGGTCGGAAGCTTTTCTGCTGATTTAAGACTCTGGTGTTTGGGAATCGTCATCATCTCCGCGCACCGAAACTGTGTTGCGAATCGCCTTCTCTGAAGACTAGCTTCGTCCTCCTGCGGTTGCAAGGATTTCCGGCAGCCACCCGCTGCAACGCTCGCAGACCGTCGGAAATTCGGGATCGGCTCCCACCTGCGTCGAATAATTCCAACAGCGTTCGCATTTCTTTCCGTCCGCAGGGAAGATTTCAATTTTTAAGCCTGCGCCGTTTCCGCTGCTTGCGAGCGTCTGTAGCTCCACTTGAGAGACGATGAGGAGGTAGCGCAGAGTTTCACGATACCGATCGAGCAACACGTAAGTTTCCGGAGGCGCGGAGATTCTGACCTTGGCCTGCAGTCCGCTGCCGATCACCTTGTCTTTGCGCGCGGTCTCCAGATGGCGAAAGACTTCTTCGCGGATGAGTAGCAAACGGTCCCAGTCAGCGCGAATCTGTTCGGTTCCACTTGGCATCGATTTGCCCGAAACATCGGGCGTATGTTCTGTGTTACCCAGTACCTCTTCAGGAGTGGGGAAGAGAGCTAGATGTACGCTTTCGGGCTTCTCTCCCACCGACGGCAGAAACTGCCATACTTCTTCCGCAGTAAAGCTCATCATTGGCGCGAGCAGACGGACCAATGCCTGGCCGATGCGCCAGATGGCGGTCTGCCCGGAGCGGCGCGCCTGCGAAGTTCGTGGATGGGTGTAGAGCCGATCTTTCAGTACATCAAAGTAGAAGTTGCTCAGTTCGCTGGTGCGAAACGCGATCACGCGCTGGTAGATGCGGTGAAACTCGAACTTTTCATACCAAAGCAGCACATCGCGCACGAGATCGGCCGTGAGCAGAAGCATATAGCGGTCGATTGGCTCCATGTGCTCGAAGGTGACTTGATCGCGCTCCGGTTCGAAGCCGTCGAGGTTCCCAAGTATCCAGCGAAAGGCGTTGCGAATGTCGCGATAGTTGTCGGCGACGCGCTGCATGAGTTCGTCAGAAGCATGCATGTCCTCGCGGAAATCAACGGACGCGACCCACAGGCGCACAATCTCCGCGCCAAGCTTATTCGCGACCTCTACTGGATCAACTCCGTTGCCCAATGATTTCGACATCGCGCGGCCTTCAGGGTCGAGTGTCCAGCCGCAGGTGACGGCAGTTTTGTACGGCGCGCGATTACGGGTGCCTACAGAGCAGAGCAGGGAAGATTGAAACCATCCGCGATGCTGATCGCCGCCCTCGATGTACATGTCGGCGACATTTTCCTTCATCACCGCAGCCCAGCTCGAACCTGACTCGAACCACACATCGATGATGTCGAACTCTTTGCGGAAGTTCTTACCGGAACATTGTTGGCACTTCACGTCATCCGGCAGAATCTGGTTTACTTCGCGTGTGTACCATGCGTCGGCGCCTTCGCGCGCGAACAGCGCGATTACGGCCTCGTTGGCGGTCTTCGAGCGCAGCGGCTGATTGCAGCCGTCGCAGAAGAGGATCGGAATGGGAACTCCCCAGACGCGCTGCCGGGAGATACACCAATCGGGACGTGAGGCGACCATGTTTGAGATACGCTCTTCGCCCCAACCCGGGTCCCATTTCACTTTCTTGATTTCGTCGAGCGCACGCTGGCGCAGCGTCGAGCTGTGCATCGCGCTCTCCATACCGATAAACCACTGCTCCGTGGCACGGAAGATGACGGGATTGTGGCAGCGCCAGCAATGTGGATACGAGTGTGTGATCTTCGACTCACCCATCAAGACGTCACGCGATTTGAGCAGCTCGATGATCGGCTGATTGGCCTCAAAGACTGTCTTGCCCTCATATTCGGGCAGGCCGTTATGCAGGCGTCCAGCTCCATCGACGTTACACGTGGGATCGATCCCGTACTTCACGCCGGTGTAAAAGTCGTCCGCGCCGTGTGATGGAGCGGTATGGACCGCGCCTGTGCCCTGTTCAAGAGTCACATAATCGGCGAGCACGCCAAGGATCTTGCGATCAAGAAAGGGGTGTTGGAAAGTTGTGCCTTCGAGCTTTCGTCCCGGGAAACGCGCGACGACCTTAGCATCTTTTAGTCCGGCGTTCTCGCGAGTCGCTTCGGCCAATCCATCAGCAACGATGTAGACTTCGTCGCTTTTCGCGTCTTCCAGTGCCACATATTCGTAATCAGGATGGAATGCTACCGCCATCGACGCCGGCAGCGTCCAAGGCGTGGTCGTCCAGATGATGGTGTTTACTTGTTTGTTAATAAGAGCAGGATCGATCGCATCCGGCGGACTGGTGAGTGCGTACTTCACCCAAACGCTAGGGCTTGTATGTTGTTCGTATTCAACTTCGGCTTCGGCGAGCGCGGTGCGATCGAAAATGCACCAATACACGGGGCGGAGGCCTTTATAAACGAAGCCGTTCTCCCAGAAATCGAAGAAGACGCGAGCGATGACCGATTCGTATTCGCGCGACATCGTCGAATACGGATGGTCGAATTGCCCGAAGACGCCGATGCGCTGGAACTGGTCGCTCTGAATATCGAGATATTTCTGCGCATACTTGCGGCATTCGCTGCGCACCTGTGCAGGCGCCAACTCCAGCTTCTTACGGCCCAGCTTTTCGTCCACTTTGATCTCGATCGGGAGGCCGTGGCAGTCCCATCCTGGGACGTACGGGGCATCGAAGCCGGCCATCGTCTTCGACTTAACCACGAAATCTTTCAAGCATTTATTAAGTGCATGGCCGAGGTGGATCTCTCCGTTTGCGTATGGAGGGCCGTCGTGCAGCAGGTACGGAGGCGCATTTTTGCGTGCCTCGCGGATGCGCTGATATATGCCGATTTGGCGCCAGAATTTGAGCCTTTTCGGCTCATTTTGCGGCAGATTCGCCTTCATGGCGAAGTCAGTTTTCGGCAGATTCAGTGTGTCTTTCAGTTCAGAGGCCATGCCCAGTCGTTATCTACTCCTAAAAAGGCGGGAAACTTCATTATAGGGGATGGGTTTACATCAAAGGAGACTCACGTCTGGTTCCGCGTGGCGGGTGTTCGCATCTAAACAGCGATGCATTTGCATGCATGTCACTGTTAATTTTGCGGATGCAAGTTTGTGGGCAGAGTTGCTCTGATTTGTGGGACAAGCGAAAAACTTTTTAAGATTTTCGCAGTCTAAGGTCTTGACAAAGTTGTAAATATCGGGGCTGCTGTGCGAGCAACAAAAGAAGAAGATGACTCATCGGATAGAGGTAAGCAGCCACTCTCCAGAACGACGAAGGGAATGGGTTGCAAGGGTCGAATTTAGTTTCTATGGCAAACCAGGTTTTGATCGCTCCTACTGAGACTCAGAATGCTCCGGTACGCAGACCGGCTTCGGCGCAGCACGTGCCGAACTTCGGCCTCAAGGCGGAAGGCTCTCTCTTTCAGTCGTTGAAAGAGAACATTCGCGACGTTCTTTTTCCGGAGAAGCTTCCCCCACTCAAGTTGACCTCTCGCCCGGTTGCCGTCAAAAGCATCTGGGGCGCTTACGACAATCGCAAAGTTGCGCGAACGTCGTCGGTCGTCGTCCATGCTGGACTGATTGGGGCGCTGGTTGCCGTTTCCATTTTGGGACACAAGGTTTACACCGAGGCCAAGAAGGAGACGGTCACGCTCGTAGCTCCGGACATCTCTGAGTACATGCCGATGACCCCGAAGCAGCAGCCAACTCTGCAGGGCGGCGGTGGTGGCGGCGACCGCGATAAAGTCATTGCTCCGAAGGGACATTTACCCAAGCCGGCAATGGAGCAGATCACGCCTCCTGAAGTTGTGGTGCGCAACGAGCATCCAAAGCTCACGGCAGAGCCCACAATGGTGATGCCTCCGCAGGTGAAGCTCGCCAGCAATAACATCCCGAACCTTGGCGATCCGAAATCCCCGGTGATCGCTGGTCCGCCTTCGAACGGTGTCGGTAGTGGCGCCGGTATTGGTTCTGGCAGCGGTGGCGGAATCGGATCGGGCGTAGGTGGCGGTCTCGGTAATGGCGTCGGCGGTGGATACGGCGGCGGAGTGTTTCGTCCCGGTGTGGGCGGAGTGACCGAACCGAAAGTGATATTTAAGCCCGAGCCGGAGTACTCCGAAGAAGCTCGCAAAGCAAAGTATCAAGGTACAGTGGTTTTGGCTTGCATCGTCGGCACCGATGGACGCACGCGCGGTCTCAAAGTCGAACGGGGTCTCGGAATGGGACTCGACGAGAAGGCGATGGAAGCTGTCAAAAACTGGAAGTTTGAACCCGCTGAAAAAGACGGCAAACCTGTTGCAGTGGCTATCAGCGTAGAAGTTGCTTTCAGGCTCTTCTGAAGTAAGTCATCATCAGGAGAAATAAAAGGCACGAGCTAACCGGCTCGTGCCTTTTGTTGTTTTGTTCTAGGGCGCGATTTGGTTCTCACTCAGGATTTGTTTCGCCAAATTCGCGGACGAACGTGCTCTGTAAATTGTTATCGCATCGCTTCCGAACTGCCGTTGCGACCGCCTCGCGGATATTCCTGTTCGATTTGAATGTTGCGAGCGCATTCAAAGCGTCGCTCGCAGTAGTTTGGTTTTCCGAATAAATAATCGAACATAGCAATTCAACAGCACTCTCCAGTCGCAGCATTGCAATAGCCGATAAAATCCGTCTTCGCTGATCGCGCTCAATTGTCCTCTCCCACTTATTTTTTAGCGCCTCGAAAGCTGCCGGCAGACGGGATTGTCCTAGTGCCCAGACGGCCGCATCTGATATCGCTTGATCGTCAGCGTCCATAAAGCCGGCAACGAAGCAAAGCGATTCGTCCGGTGCGTTGCTTAGTAATCCCAAGAAGCACTCCGCGATTACCTCCGGTTCCGAATCACCCGTCAGCACCTTTAGCCGTAAAAGAAGAGCGCCTGCGGTGCCGCCATTGATTGCAAGTGCGCGAACCGCCCCGATTCTGGCAGGCGGCTCGCGGTCGACGAGCAGAGGCAGAACCGCGGCCATCGCGTCTTCGTAGCGCGTGCGCAGAAGAGCTTGAGCGGATATTCCACGCAGAGCAGCAGCGGCATCGACCGGTGGACCGAATGATGCTTCCATCTGAACATGGCGCAGGCTTTGCAAGTAAATGTCTGGCTCGCAGTAGTCCATCTCATAGAGGGTTTCGGTAATTCCGGTGAGCGCGGCACATCTCTTGTCGAGTTGTGCCGGATTGGCCATAAAACGATGGAATGCGGAAACCAGATCGGGAACAAACTCCGATCGGCGTTGTTCTGCGACTAGCTTCGCGGCTTTGGAAACGACGAGATTCGATTTGTGTGTGAGGAACCGGCGAATCTCGTCAGTATCCCGAGGAGACGGGTCTCCGTGACGCAACTCGGCGATACGGTCAAGAGCCTTCTCAATCGGATCAGACTTGCTCATTTGCGGGTTGTTTAGAAGCAGGCCTCGGAAAAGAGCTATGCTTCGACGTGATTCTTTTCCAAGGCCCGCGTTTCTGACTTCCCTGCCTTCTCGCAGCACTCTCCTGCAGGAATCGCGCTACCGTGCGGACAAGTCTCAGGGTGTCCCAAAAAAGAACAAATCTTATCGGTGACCTCAGGTGAAAGGATGTGCTCGAATTTGCAGGCCTGCTGCTCGATTTCGTCCTCGTTCTGCACCTGCAAGGTTTGCGTGAACAGACGCTCCGCCAGGCGATGGCGGCGAATCACATCCGCTGCGCGCCGCCGGCCGGCGGGCGTGAATTCAACAATGAACTGCCCGTGCTCAGTGGAATGCGTTTGCGGATGAACAACTTCATGGCAACGGTTTAGGACGTCTTTGTGCGTGTGATCCGCGGCTCCATGCGGGCGTTTGCGAACCAATCCAAGCTCTTCCATCCGATCTACGGCGAGCGCGACAGGCAGGGCGCCATCAACTTGCATTCGACCAACTTCAGCAAGTTCACCGTTTTCGTGGAGCGTCCAAATTTCTTCCAGCACCTCGTCGAATTGCATCTCGTCGGACATGTTGAACATCTGCTGATTCGCGATCGTTCCGTGGTGCAGTTCGATGGAGCGGTCAGCCAGCCGTGCCACCACCGGATCGTGCGTGACCATCACAATAGTTCGCCCTTGGCGATGCAACTCGCGCAGCTGGCGCAGAACAATCTCTTCGTTCTTGGCATCAAGATTCCCAGTCGGTTCATCGGCGAGGAGGATGCTCGGATCATTGATCAACGCACGCGCGATGCAAACGCGCTGCTGTTCGCCGCCAGAAAGGTGTGCAGGAAGATGATTCGCGCGATCCTTCAGTCCTACTCGGTCGAGCGCTTCCAATGCCTCCTGCTTGTCCGTCATGGAATGAAAGTACTGCGCGAGCATCACATTTTCCAGAGCAGTGAGATACGGAATCAAGTGAAACTGTTGGAAGATGAAGCCGATCTTCTCGGCGCGAAAGCGATTGAGCTCGGAGCCGGCGAGCTCCTTCAGATCCTGACCATCAATGTAGATCTCGCCTGAGTTTGGTCGATCAAGGCAGCCAATCAAGTTCACCAGTGATGATTTCCCTGAGCCTGAAGGTCCCATAATGGCGAGCCATTCGCCCTTGCGTACGCCGAGTGAGATGCCGTCGAGCGCACGAATTTCGCCGGCCTGGCCGCGTTGGCCGCCCGGGTAGATCTTGCGAACATTGATGATCTCGATCGACATTATTCGCCTTTAAGGATGCCCGCCGGCTCAATCCCTTGCAACTGCGCGAGCGGCAGCAGTGCCGCGAGCAGTGCCAATGCGACGCTGCATGCAATCACCAGGGGAAGCACTGCGATCCTGGGCGTAACTGCGGTATAGAAGTTTGCCTTCGAAATCCACGCGGCGAGTCCGGAGCCGAGTAGATATCCGCTTAATGCCGCGATAAGCGCGATTACAACCGCCTCTCCGGCAAACAATCCGTTGACTGTAGTTTGCGACGATCCGATCGCCTTCATGACAGCAAAATCCCGTCGTCGCTCCAGCACAGATGAAGTGAGTGTCGAAAACACGCAGAGCGCGACCATGAGCGTGATGAGCAACGTCGATGCGAGCATCACCGAACGCATGCGGGTAATTACTGCGCCCTGAGCTTCCAGAAGTTGCCGTACCGGACGCACCTGCATCGATGGAAACGCTGATTGCAGTTGCCGAATGGCAGCATTGACCTGCTGGCGAGAGCCGGGAACGGAGACTTCGAGCAAAGAAGGTTGAACGCCGGTCCAACTTTCGAAGCCGGGCAACGAGATGTAAATCCGATTCTCCTCTTCGGCGCCTGTCCTTACCGTCGTCGCTTCAATCAGATGCAGAGTGCGGTCGGAGAAATTCAGATCGAAGCTGCCATTGGATGGAGAAATGTGTGGTTCGGCTTTCACGCCGACGATAGCTTCATCGGTTCGCGTGGGCCATTTTGAAACCAGCCACCATTTGTCGAGGTTCTGCAGCTTGGAAAAATCAGTGCCGGCGATGACAATAGCGCTTCCATCGCTCGCGTGCGCAATCGCAAACGCAAACCGCACGACAAGCGAACCTGGTGGCAGAATTTGCTGGGCTTTCTCGAAAGCTTCCGGCGGAAGAATACTTCCTTCCGGTGCGGCGACAGTGACATTTGCTCCATAGGCACGAAAATCGCGATTGAGTTTGCTCTCAAGCCCGTAGTAGAGGTTCAGCATCGCTGTGATTATCGTGGCCGCAATGGTCAATGCAATGAGCGCAATCACAGGACGATTGCCACGTCCGAGTAGTCCGCGTCGGAGCAGGTGGAAGAACATGGAGCGACGCAGACTCATGCGTCGCCTCGCAGCACCACAACAGGATCGAGACGCAGTGCGCGTCGAATCGCCGCGGCGCTGCCGCCGATCGTGACCAGCAGCGCGAGGAAGATCACGATGGGCAGAAGCACAGGCGCGATCTCTACGCCGGAATGGAAAATCGTTCGTCCGATGCGCTGCGCGATCACGGTGCCCAGCCCGAATCCAATCAGCCCAGCGACAATAGCAAGCAGGGAAGCCTCAGTCACGAACAATGAAGCAATGGTCGCAGCTGTTGCTCCGAGCGACTTCATCAATCCGACTTCGCGGCGCCGTTCCAAAATGGTAGTCGCCATTGCCGCGGAAACTACGAGTGCCGCCGCTATGAGCGATGCGATGGCAATCAGAAGCATCATGCCGGAAATGTGAGAGAGTACTGCGCCCTCGTTCTGTGCCGCCTGTCGAATCTGCTCGGCGCGCGAGCCGGGGAAGGTTTCCTGAAGTTGGAAAGCAATCGAGTTCGCGTATGGCGAGCAGTACCAGCGGTCATGGTCCGCAGCATTCATGCGTGCAGGATCGCGGCGCGCGAAGGCGTCCTCAGGCTTTGTGAGCGCACTAACGTAGATTTTGTCTACAGCGTTTGGTTTGTCTGCGAGCTTTTGGGCGACAGCAAGCGGTACGACAAGAGCCATGTCCTCAGAGCCGCCCGTGGTCAGGATTCCTGAGACTCTCCCTAGCTTCGTTAACTTTCCCTGTTCCCACCCGTGGTGAAGCTGTTGTGCCAGTCTAGATCCTATGAGCACTCCGCCGCTCTGATCATCGGGCCAACCTCCGGCCTCGATCTTCCACCACGGATATAGCTTACGAACTCCCGCTCGGAATGCTTCATTTCCAAAATGAAGCTGCTTATCGAAATAAGTGCCTATCACTCTGACTTGATGACCTTCAACCTCTTTTGTGGTCTCGAGGAAAGGAGCAAAAGCGAGGATGTTGTGTCCCCAAAAAATTCCCTTGATCTTTGGCAGATCCGATTCGTTCAAATGTGCGCCGCCCGAAACAGGTTTAATCTGCTGATCGCCGACGCTCACATCGAGCGCCGCGTCTTCGGGATAGACAACGATATTGGCGCCATAGCTGCGTAGTTCGCGGTTGATCTTATCCCCAACATCTACGCCAACAGCGATCATCGCCGTAGCGACGGCGACGCCGAGTATGACGGCGATCCCTGCAAGCAGTTTTCTCCTCTGCTGCCGCCGGAAGGATTGGTATAGGAGCCGAAGAAACACAAGTCCTACTTTCCAAAGACCGGCAGGGAAGTCGTGAGATCGGCTTGAGTAATAACGATCTGCTGTCCGTTGCTGGTGGATTTGATTGGAATCGGATTGCATCCGCCCGCCTGTCCAACGGATTGCGGATTTACTGGGGCCGAGCAGTTCTTGCAGATGATCTGATTGCCACTCTTGTAAAAGCCGACCGGGCCGCATATCTGACACGCATCGAGCACTGTTACTACGTTCCCGTCCGGTTTCTTGAACAGGAGGAAGCGAATCTCTTTGCCATCAAGGTTCACGGAGTAGCGATGCAAGTTGCCATCCGAAACGTCATTTAGGGGAATATCAACCTGACCATTCGTTATGGCGAGTTCATGGGCTGGAGACAGGGAAGAGGTGCTCTTGGCATAGATGAACTGGGCCGTGACGAGAACGATGAAAACGAAGGATGATGCGTAAACGGCCGTTGACCATAGCTTCTCTTTGCGCGCCGACCATTGCGCCTTCCGTCGCACCGCTCGCGACTCGACATCAGTTCCGATCGCGCTCGCACCTGAGCCACCGCGCGGCGGAGCACCTTGTCTCCTGCGCTGATCGAAGAGGATCATTAGAGCGGCGAGGGCGAGAATCGTTATAAAGAAGAAAAGATCGTTGCGGACGATCGGTCCAATGATCGCCATCTCCTGCTTGCTCGAGGGCAAAATCCCATTCTCGGAAAGCTCGTGCAGACCAGAGACGAGGAGCTGAGCGGCGACGAACACGAGAATGACAGTTGTCACACGGAAGAACCGCTGCAGATTAATGCGCACGCTGCCCTTCACGAACATCACGCCAAAGATGATCGCGAGAATCACTCCAACCAACGTCCCCATAAAGCTGAGCAACTGAGTGGAGTTGAACTCAACAGCCGCGAGGATCAGAACGGTCTCAACCCCTTCGCGCAGCACCATCAGGAAGATGAACAGGAACAGGCCAAGGCCACTGCTTTTCGCCGCAAATCCACCTATCCTGCTTTCGATCTCGCCCTTCAGCTTCTTAGCGGCACGTCCCATGAACCAGATCATGGTGACCACAAAGAATGCTGCAATGAGCATCACCACGCCTTCGAAGACATCCTGATTGAATTGTGTCCGAGAGAGTGCGATAGCTACGCCGATGCTGGAAACGAAAGCTGCGATTAAAGCGATGTAGACGGTCCGGCGTAGATCAGGGCGGCCAATTTTCTTCAGGTACGCCAGAGTAATGCCAATAATGAGAGCGGCTTCTACGCCTTCCCGGAGAGTGACGATAAGGGCTTGCAGCATGAAGAAATCAGAAGTTGAAATTGAAAATGAATTTCAATTTCAACTAGATATTTTAGCAGCTCAGCGCTGCAAGCTGCCAGCTTTGGCACTGTTCGTGGAGAAACTCTCAGCGAACCGCGCGCAGAATGAGTTGAGTGGAGCCCGCGCGCAAACTAGACGGCAACTGTGAACGAATCTTCAGTCCTGGTAACTGGACGGTAGAGCGTGTCGCGCTCAACCGGAATCCGACCGGCTTCGCGGATCAGCCGTTCGAGTTCCTGGCGGCGCATGCCCTGTGGAGTAGTCGCCCCGGCATCGTGATAGATCTTTTCTTCGATCACGGTGCCGTCAAGGTCATCAGCCCCGAAGCGGAGCGAAATTTGCGCGATCTTCGGCGTGAGCATCTGCCAGTAGGCTTTGATATGTGGAATATTGTCGAGCATCAGGCGACCCACGGCGATCTGTTTGATGTCGAGCATGCCAGTCGTCTTCGGCAGATGCTGTAGCGGCGTATTATCCGGGTGGAATGCCAGTGGGATGAACGTCTGAAAGCCGTGCGTTTGGTCCTGTAGCTCGCGCAGGCGCACCAGATGATCTACCCGATCTTCCTCGTTCTCGATGTGTCCATAGAGCATCGTGCAGTTCGACTTCAGTCCGAGCTCATGCGCGGTGCGCGCAGTCTCGAGCCATTGATCGCCATCGATCTTGTGGTCGCAGATCACGCGCCGCACGCGTTCGTTGAAAATTTCCGCGCCGCCCCCCGGCAGGGAATCGATTCCGGCAGCTTTGAGTCGCTCTAAGGTTTCGCGAATACTAAATTTCGCCCGCTTCGCCAGGAACGCAACTTCGACCATGGTGAAGGCTTTCAGATGAACTTGCGGGAAACGTTCTTTCAGTCCCGAAATGAGATCGAGGAAGTATTGGAACGGCAGATCAGGATGGAGTCCCCCAACGATGTGAAATTCCGTCACGGCCTCTGAATATCCTGAAGCGGCAGTCTGCCACGCTTCTTCGAGCGCCATCGTATAGGCGCCGTCAGCATCCTTCTTTCGCCCGAACGCGCAAAGCCGGCAGGCAGCTACGCAGACATTCGTCGGGTTGATGTGACGATTGACGTTGAAAAATGTCGTATCGCTCCACATGCGCTCGCGCACCTGATTCGCCAGCCAGCCAATGGCGAGAATGTCCGTGGAACGATACAGAGCCAGACCATCTTCGAAACTCAAGCGCTCGTTCGCGAGTACTTTTTCCGCAATTGGGCGAAGCCGCGAATCGTCCGTTTGGAATGCGTGTCGGGTGGAAGAAACGCCAGTTGAAGCCGAACTCTGGAGCGTTGCGGACATTTAAGTTGATGATAGCTGAAGCAAGCGCGCCAGGTCAGCCGGTTTCAATGCACCACGCTAAGCTCGGCCCCGTATTTTCGCCACCCACCATCTCGCACCCACAAAGAGAAAGCGCCAATCATGAAGGAACTCCGGACGCTTGCCTTCGAAGGCGTGTCCGACGAATTGGAAGATCCACCCAACAATGAAGAGTGAAAGTGGCCACTTCCAAAAGCCCGCGAGGAAGATTGCAACCGGAGCTAACAGTACCGAGAGAATAATGAGCGGAATACCAACTGTGTGGCAGAGGCGATTGATGGAGTTCCGATGACTGGTCGAATACTGGGCGATCCAGTCATTCCAAGAGCGTCCGAAGAACATCGTCACCTCCGCCACTAACGTGAGACTTGGGTCAACTATGCAGATGGCGTGCTGGGCTGAGTCGGCGCCACAAACGCCTGAGGCACAATCACGGGCTCTTCTGGAATGATGATCCAAGCCACGAGATAGCCGATGAAACCGAGGCCGCCGCTGGCTAGTGCTAGAACCAGCCATACCAGTCGGACCAGCGTGACGTCGACATCGAGGTGACGGGCGAAGCCCATGCAGACACCAGCGATTTTGCGTCCTTCTCTGGCGCGCTCCAGCGGACGTCGCGCCACGCGAGCGCCCAGTTGACGTCCACAGGCTGAACAGTACAGGCAGTCATCTGCCATCGTGCGTCCGCAGAAATTGCAGTACATAGGTCCTCCTGAGAGTTGTAACGAATCGGCGTGCGAAAAAGTTCCGCGGGCAATAGGCAATAAGCGATACGCAATAGGCTACAGAGTCGCAGCGTCCGCCCTCTAAAGGTGTTCTGCCTATCGCCTATTGCTTAGTGCCTACTCCGTCTTTCCTACTGTGCCCGATACGGTTCGCGCAGCAGCTTACGCGCAATCTCGGCCTGTGTCGAGGAGTCGTCCTGCGCGATGACCGTTTGATACTCCTGGACAGCCTGATTGCGCTCGCGCATTAAGTCATAAAGTTGTCCCGCGGCAAGCTCGGCACGCTGACGCAGGCTGAGCTGTCCCGTGGGGACGCTGGCCGTGACCTCGTAATTCTTGAGCGCCTCGTCATACTTCTTCTGCCCGCGCAGGCTCTCGGCTAAACCGAAAGTCGCGAATTCGATATGCGCGCCAGCGTAGCGGCCGGCCTTAGCTCCGTTCACCAGTTTCTCGTAGCAGACGATCGACTCTGTCCCCTTCCCGCCGTCCTTCAGCAGATTGCATTCCTCGAGGGCGAACAGAAAGTTCTTCGGGTATTGCTTGGTCAACGTATCGACGACCTTTCCCGCTTCGTCATATTTGCCTTCTCTGCGGAGAAACAGGGCCAGCGCGACACGCGCATCGACGCTTGACTCGTGTCCTTCCTTCGCAGCCTCCCGCAGATACTCCAATCCCTTCTTTTTGTTACCTCCAAGCCCGGCGATGCCGGCCAGCATCTTCACCGGCATCGGCAAGCTGCCGACGACGTAGTTATGCGCGCCAACCACGGTCTTCGCATCGATGTATTTCGGATCCAGCTGTAGCACGCGTTCGTGATCTCGTCGCGCAGCAACGGCGTTCCGCAGCGCCGAGAGGAAGCTTTTGTCGACCAAAGCGATATAGGTCGACTTCAGCCCACGAGCCTCGCCTCGGACATAGAGCGCGTCCACATCATTCGGATTCTTGGCCAGCCGCTCGTTGCACAGGTTAATGGTTTCCGCCGTAAGCTGATCCACCTGCGCTCGAACCGCCGGATTGCCATTTGCGGCGCGCCCACTCAAGAAGCCGTCATGGGCGTAAAGCGTAGTGTCCAGAAGGTTAAGACGATATAGCTCACGAAAGACCGTCGCCTGCAGAACGTGGACTACCGCAAAAGGATCCTGCGGATGGGCTTTTTCGATGCGCTCAAATTGGGAAACCGCCTTGTCGTACTCCAAATTGTAGAAATCATCGAGCGCGAGCTTTACCTGAGGATCGTCTGCTGCGCGATATGGGGTCACAGACGCCTCCGGACTCGACGCGTTGAGAATCTGCGGGCTAACGAGGAAGGTATTTACTACCAAGCCACCGAGGAAACACAGTAGGAAAACCGCACGTACATGCACCGGAGAGCTAAGGACCGGGTAAGGCTTCATGGCGGGGTACTTGCGAAGTTTACCTGATATTCGCGCTGCCCTGAAGCAGGTACAAAGAACCTGCCCCCGGAAAGACTGCGAGAACTCTATCTATGAACAGGCCGGTTAGAACGGCAAAGGATTGCTATACCGCGGCAGAGGCAGCGGCGGAGCTGAACATCTCCGTCGAGCGGCTCAACCATCTGCTCGATCGCAAACTTTTCAACGACGGCTCTGGACGCCCTGCAACTCTCAGCTTCCAGAGCACCGACCTCATCCTGCTCCGCTTTTGGCTTGAGCAGGACCAGCCCAAGCTCATCCAGATGCCTTCGCGCAGCATGCGTCGGGGCACCGGAACTGACGATTTTGAAAGCGAGCGGTAAAACTTTCACCATAACTTCCCCAACGCAAATTCATAACTTGTTGAATCCACAAACGTTACGGATACGTAACTTTGGCTCTTCACGTGCGAGCAACAAAGTTAGGAATTTTCCCATGAGTACCAACCCTCTGCGAAGAGAAGGCTCCTACTGGAAGCCAGTGCTGGATTACGAGCACTGGGAAGCTGACGCTCCCGGCGGAAGCGGAACTGGAGCGCATACGGCAGTAGCAGAAGCCGAGCCAACGGTTCGTCATGACCTGTGCCGCCACTGCGGCGCGGAATTCGTAGTCGACTCCCCATTCTGCCGCATGTGCGGTCGCGCGAAGGACGAGACTTCCATGGCTCGCGACAATAAGAGCCTCTGGCGCGCTGCCGACTTCTCGCAGCTCCGCCGCAGTCTCGGGTTGAGCATTGGAGCAATGATCTGCTTCATCCTCGGCGTAGCCTGCGTCGGTGCGGCAGTGGCAACGGGTTTCATCTATACCGCCAATACCCTGGTTGATTGGCAAGCGATCCAAGCTTGGCGCTGCGAATGGCTGATCGCTGCCGGCGTAGCCTTTGTTTGCGGCATTCTCCTGAATGGTCGAAAGGCAACACAGATTTAGGCGCACCTGAACCTCGAAAGTAATAAGACCCGCCGAATGGCGGGTCTTTTTTTTGTTGCGTATACCGATTCCAAGAGTTCCTCGCTATCAGAAAAATTTCGTCACGAAGGCAGACGCTATGGCCACATGGGGAAATCGCGAACCGATGCCCTGGAGCATTCAGCAGTCGCCCGCAAACGTGGCAAGCGCGCTAGAATCGTGCGCACTCGCATGCTGAGTACACGTAGCCGTTCACTTCTCCTATCGCTATTTCCGGGCCGTCGCGCGCCTGTTTACTTCATCCTTCTGTCAATCCTGTGCCTCACCTTCCCGGCATCTGCGGGGCAAACACAATCAGGTTTCGATGCGGAGGAGGCAATTGATCGCATTGCCACCGAGCAATTGCAGAAGCAGAAGATTCCTGCGATGACCATTGCCGTGGGTTTAGATGGGAGGGTCGTCTACTCCAGGGGATTTGGGAGCGCTGATCTAGAGAACGGCGTTCCTGCCACTGCGGAGACGCTGATTCGCACCGGTTCGATTGCGAAGCCGCTTAGTGCGGTGGCGGTATTGACGTGGGTGGAGGCCGGCAAGCTGGAGCTTGATGCACCTGTTCAGAAGTACTGCCCGACGTTTCCGCGCAAGCCGTGGGAGATCACGACGCGCGAGCTGCTGATGCATACATCCGGAATCCGTCACTACAAGGATGACGAGATCGCGAACACCAGGCACTACGAGACCATGAGCGATGGCTTCGCTATCTTTGCGAATGATCCGCTCCTATTCGAACCTGGAACCAAGTTCAGTTACAGCACCTACGGATACACAGTCGTTGGATGTGTGCTCGAAGGCGCCTCGGGCGAGAAGTTCTTCAATTACCTTCGTGAACATGTGCTCCAGCCTGCAGGGATGACGCATACGTTTGTCGATAGCGTGTCCACCATCGTGCTGCATCGTGCACGCGGATATCAGGTCAAAAATGGGAATGTCGAAAACGCCGGGCTGATGGATTCAAGTTACAAGATTCCCGGAGGTGGGCTGGTCTCGACAGCGGAAGACATCGTGCGCTTCGATCTCGCTTTAATGGACGGCAAAATCCTGAAGCCGGCGACGCTCGCCGCAATGTGGACTCCGAGCGATCGTCCGCAGCTTCAAGGCGGAAAGCCATCGACGTACGGCATGGGATTCGACGTTCTTACCACAGCCGGGCAGAAATACGTCACGCATAACGGAGGTCAGCAGGGGACAAGCACAGCTATGGCGTTTATCCCGAGCAAGCGCTTTGCAGTTGCTGTATTCACGAACGATGAAAACGGTAGACCGGACGATGTGCTTCGTCCCATTTTGGACCTTTATCACATGCCTCATCCGTAGCTTGCGAAATTCGAGCGCAGACGGCGCGCCTGCGAGCCACCGCGACAGTTTCACTTTCTGCTTTCGAGATCAAACTCCTCCACCCGAATCGGCTCCATGGCATTCAAGTGGATGAATACTGGTGCACGATGAAAATAATCACAATCAAGCCACGCCGCAATCACTGCCAAAAGCCGCAAGGATGGTTGGGACGGATTTTCCTGTGGAACATGAACTCGCGGCACTCGAGGGTCACTGATTGGGGTTTGTCGCACGTTCGCATCGAGAAGCAGTACACGATTCTCGATGTTGGCTGCGGCGGTGGAAGGACGCTCAGCAAGTTGGCCGCGGTCGTCACAGAAGGCAGAATCTATGGCATCGATCATTCTGAGGAGAGCGTCGCCGCTAGCCAGAAGACGAATGCTAAGTGGGTTGCGATGGGACGCGTCGAAGTCCGGCTTGGCTCGGTTTCTCAACTTCCCTTTGCGAATCACATGTTCGATCTCGTTACTGCCGTAGAGACTCATTTCTGGTGGTCCAACCTGCAGGAAGGCATGCGTGAAATCAACAGAGTCTTGAAACCGGGAGGCAAGCTTGTCCTTATTGCGGAAGTCTATAAAGGTGCGAACTCGACCATATCACGCCTCGTGGAAAAGCACGCGCCACAGACCGGCTTGGTCCTGCTCGATATCCAGGAGCACCGCGAATTGTTCGCGAACGCGGATTTTTCCCAGATTGAAATTGCAACGCAAGCCGAAAAAGGCTGGATCTGCGCAGTGGGGACGACGGCGCCAGTCAGTTAATTTGGAGCCCTGAACCGACGGAGCTAGGACTTTTACATCAGGAGTCCAAGCCCATCTGGTTGCCGAATACCTGCATATAGTCAGAGAGCACCTGGGTCGCAGCTTTCTCCCGAGCGATCAAAGGATTTTTGACCAATGCTGTCACTGCGGCTGCTTTGGAGCGATTCAAGGCTGCTGCGACAGTCAAACGTTCGTATTCTTTAACCTGTAGCAGTAACTCCTTCACCGCCTCGGGCGCATGGCCAACTCGCCGCGGAGTTACTCCCGAGGAGGATACTGAACAAGGCAATTCCACAGCATCGCTGGGTTGGAGGTTCTCGAGAGCGCCATTGTTGCGAACCGTGAGTGGTATAGAAGTCGGCGATGGTGCATTCAGTGCTTTCAGCACCATGGTTGCAATGCGTTCATATCCCGAAAACTCCGAATAGAGTTCTTGTTCTCCTTTGCGCACCGTTCCCGCCGTCGCCTCGATGCTGAAGTAGGAGGCGTTTCGCTCGCGTAAGTAACCTTCATAGATCTCGATCAGTTTCAATTCGGGAGCCCCAGAGAGCCGTTGGAACAATTCCCGGTTCATCTTGGAAATCGCTTCGCCACGCGATTGTCCTGTGCGTTTGGTGTTGCGATAAGCTGTATCGGGGAAATAGTAGAAGTAAAGATATTCAGTCGGAAGCAAGCCCAACTTTTGAATAAAGTCAGATGGAAACAGCGCGTGTCGATAACACTTCTGGATGAGCTCAGGCGAAGCAAGAATCCTGGGCAGCAGATCCTCACCCGCCTTGGTCCGAACCGATCGCACCCAGCCAAGATGGTTTAACCCTAAATAGTCGAACTCGAGCTCGAAAGGGTTTCTTCCGAGAGAAGTTGCGATTGACTCGAACGTTTCGAGCGGAGTGTCGCACACTCCAATTACGTTCACGTTTGTGTGATTCAGCAGGCCTTGAGAAATGATGCCGACCGGGTTCGTGAAGTTGATCATAATTGCCTTTGGGGCAATACGCTCGACGAGACGCGCATATTCCAGCATGACCGCCAGGTTGCGCATCGCGCATGCGAAGCCGCCGGCGCCGACGGTTTCTTGTCCGACCAACCCATGCGCAAGAGCGATGGTTTCGTCTTTCACGCGGGCCTCGATGCCACCGGCACGTACGCTAGTAATCACATAAGTCGCTCCTTCCAGCGCTTTCTCCGCAGTGGGGCAAACGTCGAGGCTTGCCGCAAGTTGACTGCGTTTCGCCATTGCACGCGAGACCTTGCCCATTGCGGCCAGGCGAGCGGAATCGATGTCCCAAAATGCAACTTCCGAAATTGGAACCGTTCGCGAAACTTCCGCGAGCCCATAGATCAGAAGCGGCGTTCTCACGCCCGCGGCGCCGATGATCGCAATCTTCATTATCGAGTTGTTCTCCTAATTAATTCCTGTGCCGATCCATTTGGTCGGAATTGCTCTTGAGCCGGCCCATTAATTTTCGCAGCTTTGCCGCCGAAGGAAGAACCGACGAGCCACCTGCCCCGGTGGTTGCCAGTGCTCCGCAGACGTTTCCGGCCCGCAGACAGTCTCCGAGATCCCAGCCCGCAAGATAGCCATGAAGAAAGCCGCCATTGAAAGCGTCACCTGCTCCCGTCGCGTCGATGGAGCGGACGGGCAGCGATGCTACCCGCAGTACCTTCCCATTTTGAATTGCAACCGAACCTGCAGGTCCTAACTTTATGAGTGGCACAGGCATCCATTCTGCAAGTTTTTTCAGTGCTCGCTCGGTGGTTTTCTCGTTCGTGATGGCACGAGCCTCGACTTCGTTCGGGAATAAGAAATCGAGTTGCCGGAGCAAGCGCGACAAGTCTTGTGATCTAAACATCTCGGGATTCCAACCTATATCGGCGGAGACGCTTAGACGTTGCGCACGTAGGCGCTTTATCCAAGGGAGCCATGCAGCGATTGGCCAGAGCGCACAGGCGAGATGGACGTGCCTGGCATTGCGCAACGCTTGCTGCGCTGCGGGACGGCTCAATAGTTTCTCAAGATGTTGATTGATGGTGTCATGCGTAATCATCATTCGATCGCCATTGAAGGCCGCGCAGACAGTGCGTGCTGTGGGAAGCGCTGACGCGTATTCGCAGGCATCCATAGAAACCTTGTTGTCTCCAAGACTTCGCCATGCCGGACTTGAACGCACATCTTCTCCAACCCTGGCGATAGCTGCGGTCCGGGTTCCCAGTCTGGACGCAACCAAAGATGTAGTTGCCAGTCCTCCTCCGGGAAGCTGAGCAAAATGGCGGGTTTTCACTTCTTCTCCCAATCTGGGAAGGTCGGGAAGAGCATAGAAGATCAAGTCAAGAAAGAATTCGCCGACGACGACCAGAGTCGGGCCGTGGGTGCCTGGAGAAGACGCCATTACTCTCAAAATCATAGCAGCCGCTGAACTGGTGGCCGACCAATGGCGTGCTATCTACTCCGACTCAACCTGCACGAGCGTCTTATAGATCAGCTCTGTCCCTTGCTCGAGCGAGTGAATGGACACGCGCTCATCGTTTCCGTGCATACGCCGCAGATCCTCTGAGGTGATCGGGTACGGATAGATTCCGTAAACGGGAACACCGCGGCTGCGCCAGGCGCCGGCATCTGTTCCGGCTTGGAACAGGTAGGGCGTCACCGGAGTGTCAGGCCATATCGAATGCGCGCTTGCTTCGAGCGCGCGGTAAAGCGCGGTGTCTTTCCTCGAAGGACTCAGGCTCGACCTGAGCTTCAGGAGCGCTGCGGCGCGCTGTCCTTCGGGCGTGTCGGGCGATGCCAGCGAGACCTCAACGCGAGGATCGTTGATGACCTGCCGCATGCGGGAGAGTAAAGCATCGAAATCTGTATTGGGAATCAGACGGACGTTGATCGTCGCCTGAGCCGAACCTGGAATCACGTTTCCGCGAAATCCGGCTTTGAGAAGCACGGGGGCGAGGGTATTACGCATGAGCGCATGGAGCAGAGGATTCTGGCTCACCTGCCGGTCGGCTTCCCGCACCTGCGCGGGGTCTTTGCTGTTGAGCAGGATGTCTAGATTTCTCGAAAGCGGCGGCTGGCTGACTTTCGCCAGCGTTTGAAAAAATTCGCGCGTGCTGGGAATGAGTTCCAGCGGAGTTTCATATTCGGAAAGACGGCTCAGAGCGCGGGCTAGAGAGTAGATCGCGTTGTCCGGCGTCGGCATAGACGAGTGCGTCGAATTTCCCGTCGTAGTAACCAGTACGGGAATCGAAAACTTGTCTGCGGTCGAGACGCTCACATACTGGACGTGGCCAGCGGTGTCCTCCATGATCCAGCCGCCTTCGTTCAGGGCAAACTCGCAGTTGATCAGATCCCAATGCGAATTTGCCAGCCATGTAGTGTTGTATGGTCCGCCTTCTTCGTCAGCTTCGGAGAGAAGGATTACGTCTCGATGGAGAGGAACATGGTTTTTCGCAAGCTGCATCACGGCCTGGGTGAAGACGGCAAGGCCGCCTTTGAAATCGATGGCGCCGCGACCGTACACGTAGCCGCCGCGAACGATTCCCGAAAACGGATCAACCGTCCATTTCTCCCGCTCGACTCCCACCACATCGGCGTGAGCCGCAATGAGGACTGGCTTCTTTGTGCCGTCTCCTTTGAGGCGGGCGATGAAATGCGATTTGCCCGGAGCGGGCGTCGGCACGATTTGGATTTCAAACCCGAGTGGACGCAAACGGGAAGCGAGAAATTCTGCGATTTTGTTTTCGTTTCCCGGGGGGTTGCTGGTGTCGATGCGAATCAGCTCGGAGAGCAGGTCGGCGGTCGGGTGTTCGTCCCCTTCAGCCCGAAGCGTCTGTGCCGAAACGGCAAGGCAGAAAACCAGAACGAATAAATTCAACAGGTGGCGAGTGCGGAGAGATGAACGTGCAATGACTGTTGTCATAATTCAGGAACTGGAACCAGAATCAAACAGCGGACGTTGACCGATTGTGGACGCGTTCTTTCAGCGGCCAAGACCTGAGTGCCCGAGCTCGTAAGAGAAACGCTCCCAATCCTAGAACTAGCAGAACGAGCGCACTCCCAACGTACTGGCGCTGGTCAGGAGTGGAAGCGACGTAAATCCACCCGACCAGTGCGATGAGTGCCGGAACGGGAAAGAGCCACATCGTGTAAGGACGCGGAATATCCTTTCGATATCGCCTAATGGCGAACAACGCCAGAATCTGGGGGATGAACTGGAAAATGATCTGCGTGATCATCAAGGCCGACACCAGGCGCTCCAGCGATAGCCAGCAGAGCGGGACAGCCAGTAGACTGATTGCAACCAGTGCCACAGTGGGAAAGTGTCCTTTTGGATGGACCCGGCCAAAGACGCTAAAGAAATTTCCTTCAGCTCCGGCTGCGTAGAGAATCCGCGAGTATCCGAGAGTCATGGTAAAGATTCCACCCAGAGTCGCAGCCAGGATTAGCACCGTCATAAACGCTGCCGCACGCGATCCGTATAACTTGCCGATGAATTCTGAAACCACCGCGTGCGAGACCGCCGCGTCTCTCCAGGGAATGGTTCCGATGATAGTGACGCTCATAATCAGATAAAGCACCGCAACCAGCAGTACCGATAAGACAATCGCACGAGGAATGTTTTTTGCCGGCTTTTTAACTTCTGCTCCCAAATAAGTAATGTTGTTGTACCCGCCGTAGTTGTACATGGCAATCAGAGTGGCGCTGGCGAGCCCATAAAAAAACATTTTGGAGAGATGAAATGCTCCTGAAGGAAAATCGAATGCCATGCGGCTGTTCATGTGAATCAGGCCGGCACTGATCACCCAGAACATCGCGCACAGAACGATTACCAGCATAATGACGGAGAGCCGTCCGACCGTTTTGATGGGGCGATACAGAAGGAAGGCGATCAGCAAGCTGATGAATCCGGCCAAAGCTCCAACACCGAAATGAGTCAGTCCGGGAAAGAAGAAGTGAGAGTATTCAGCGAATCCCACGCACGCGGCCGAGATCGAGAGTGGCGCGGCAAAGATCGTTTCCCACAAAAAGAGAAAAGAAACCAGCCTGCCCCATGTGTGTGGACCGAAGGCCTCTCGGAAGTAGATATACGCGCCACCGGCACCTGGCATGGCCGCGCCCAGCTCTGCATAGACCATGCCATCACAAATGGAAAATATCGCCCCTAAGAACCAGCCTAGAATTGCCTGCGGTCCACCCATAGCGGAGAGAATGATGCCAATGGTGATGAATGGACCGATGCCGATCATCCCCAGCATGTTCACAGCTACGGATTGAGTGACTCCCATGCCGCGGACTAATTTGTCGGAAGCGCGCGCTACCTCATGGGGAAGATGCGGTGTAGAGTTGTCGGCCAATGGGGAATCCTGAATTTTGAAAGACGAACGGTGAGCGCAATATAGCACGTAGAGCAGAGCAGCATTGAGGGAGGAGCATGGAGGAGCTGACACGAAGAACGGTACTGCGCGCGGCGTTGACCGCCCCCGCGCTGTTCGGAACCATGCGTGCTGAGATGCAAGCGCATGACGATCGCGTGCAGCCAACACGCTATGAAGAAGTAGTCGGATTTGAGGCTGGCGAACTTGTCTCTCGGCATCCATTTGCGATAGTGCCGTTGGGCAGTCTGGAATTTCATGGCCCACATAATCCTCTAGGAACGGACTCGATGATCATCTCCGGCATAGCCGATAGCGTCGCAGCGCGAACTAAGGCGCTGCTGCTTCCGACTATCCGATTCACGCAATGTCCATCGCACACCGCGCATTTTGCGGGAACCGTGAGCATGCGACCGGAGGTGATGACCATGTACTTCGCGGACGTTCTGCGCAATGTGCTTCATCTTGGGTTCAAGCGAATATTCATTCTCAACGGACACGACGGCAACGTTGGCCCGGCGCGCGGAGCCATTGCCGAGGTGGCGCACGAGGTAAACGATTCGGCATTGCTCTTCGCGAGCTGGTGGGAGTTTCTGCCGGCAGAAACCGTTAAATCGCTCGGTTTGTTTACCCAATCGAATGGAGGACACGGTCACGGAGGTCCACTGGAAACGTCGGCTGTTGCAGCTTTTCGTCCAGATCTCATTCACCTCGACAAAGCACGCGATCTGCCTGAGCCGCCTGATCTTTCCGGCGGGCCACCATACTTTCTGCAAAAATCCACTGCGCAGGATTGGCCCGGCTACTCAGGTCGTGTGAGTGAAGCTTCGGCCGAAAAGGGACGCAGACTGGTGAAGATGAGCGAAGATGGAATCCTGAAACTGATTGAAAACTGGCTTGCCCACCCCGAAGCAGCAGGGAGCTGGTAGACATTCATCGTGCAGGTCAATCGTTCCACTTTGGGCCGAACACAAAACCTACTTTTTGTTTGTTGTGTGTTGCTGTACGCAGCAAGCGGGACCTTTGCATCGCCTTTCCTGCAGTCTTCCGGTATACGAAAGCAGCCCGCCTCCACCGTCGGAAAGGCGAGGGCAGCGCTGGCTTCCGGCAATCCGGGAGAAGCCATCCGGCTTTTGTCTCCTCGCATTCAGAGTCATCCTCAGGATGTTTCGGCGCGTTTAGCTCTGGCTCAGGCTTATGTGGCTGCAGGGCAAGACGGCCAAGCTCAAGAGCAGTACGAAAACATCCTGCAAGCTGCTCCAGCAAACTATTCGGCTTTGGCGGGGCTCGGAGAGATATACGAACGTGCGGGCGATTTGACGAAGGCTGAACCGCTTCTCGCTCGGGCCTCCGAGCTGAGTCACGGTCATGCACAGATTCGAACTGCCTGGGCGGCTGTTCTTGCGCGAATGCATCGGTATCCTGAAGCATCTCGCGCCTTAGCCGGCGTGCCAGCTCCATCTTCAATCGAGGAAGCGATTGCATTTCATCGCCTCAAAGCAGCCGTTGCTCTCGGATTGGGAAAGCCTGAAACCGCAGCTTCAGAGATGGAAAAAGCTCTGACGCTCGCGCCGGCTCAGGTTACTCTTCAGATGGCTACGGCAGCCGCCGAACTTCAGGCCAGCCACTGGAAACGCGCTGAGACTTTGACGGCCTCACTGTTCGATAGCACTCATGACGCAAACGTCGGACTTATGCTGCTCGAGGCCCAACTTGGCAGCAATGACGACGTCAGCCCAACGCTCCAAGCTCTCGGCGAAATCTCATTGCCGGCCGATCAGGAAAGCCGTTTGCGCGAGCGCATGGCAGAGCTTCTTATCGGACATGAGCATTTCACCGACGCGACTGAGGAACTCAAGAGAGCGATCGAGCTTGAACCTTCGCGCGCCGACCTGAAGTTCAATCTTGCGCTCGCACAATTCAGAGCCGCGAAACTCGACGACGCATTGGCTACAGCCGAGGCTCTGCAAAAGACCTCTGATACCGCCGAACTCGAAGACTTGATCGGCGACATTCAGGAGGCGCGCGGCGACAATCTTGCCTCAGTCCATAGTTATGAAGCCGCCGTGGCTTTGGCTCCGAGCGAAGAAAAATATCGAATTTCTCTGGCGTTGGAACTGATGCGCCACAAGAGCTTTGAACCTGCGCGCGTCGTTTTGAAGCAAGCGGAAGAGTCGCATCCGGAGTCGTGGCGTATTCAGTTTGCGTTGGGAATGGTCGAATATTTCGCCGGCAGCTTGCAGGATGCGATCAAAACACTTCTGAACTCTGCGGCTATTTCCCCCAATCCAGACGCGGCTCTACAGCATGTCGGCCAGATTGAAATGGATGAGAGCGGAGCACCGGATCCGGCGGCAGTGAAAGGCATTTGCAACTACAGCAGCGCGCATCCTCACTCGACAAGAATTCAGTTCTACTGCGCGGCACTTCGCTTTCATCGTGATTACGCGGCTCACGACACTGCCCATGCTGAAGAACTCGTGCGCGATCTGAACGCCTCGGCGAAAGCTCTCCCGCACGATGCTGCTCCACGCTGCCAACTGGGAAAGGCGTATCGCTGGCTTGAGCGCTGGCAGGATGCGCTGCGCGAATCCGAGGTTTGCGCGCGCATGGACCCCAACTCAGCGGATGCGCATTACCGGCTCGCGCAAATTTATCAACATCTCGGGCAGCAGCAGCGGGCGGAAGAGCAAATGAAGTTGTACGAAACTGCCTCGACGCGGGTTGCTGATGAAAACGCTCGCCGCGACGAGACGATCAAGACCTTCCTGTACTCAATTGAGAACGATCCTCGCGATCACAAATGAGCCGCAGTGTGCAAAGTTACGGCTTCCTGGCCGCGGAACGTTGTCCTCCCTGTCCGCCTGCGATCTGCGGACTCTTGCCCAGGCTGATCATGTTCGCAAATAATCGATAGGCGCCCGGCACGCCTTCGGGTAATTGTCGATAGAATGCATAAGCGTTGTAGATGTAAACGCCTTTCCCATAATGGGCATAGACGAGGCCGCCCTTCTGCGGCTCTTGTCCCGCATCGTGCGTTTCAAGCAATGGTTCGTAGTGACTGTCCCACGATTGCAGGAACTTCGAGCCGCGTTCTTCCACCCACCCATCGAAGTCTTTAGTCGTTATCCGATTCGGCCAGGAGAAGACTGGATTCGAAGGATCGAGGATTTCTATTTTGGAATGCTCGTCGGTTACTTCCTCCGGGTTCGAACCCATCTTGTACGGATACGGTCCGTAGTCATGATCGTATTCCGGCGTGTTGTACTGCACGATCACTACGCCGCCGTTTTTCACGTAATCGAGAAGGCGTGTGTTGTAGGTCTTGAGATCTTCGCGCACGGCATATGCGCGTACGCCGAGGATGATGGTATTGAATCGCGATAGATCACCGCTCGCCAGGTCTCCTGACGATAGGAAGTGCACGTTGATTCCCAAATTGGTCAGCGACTGCGGTACCTCGTCCCCCGCACCGACGATGTAGCCCACGTTGAGGCCCGGAGCCACCTTCACGTCCACGCCGGTGGTTCGGTAAGCAGAAGGGCGATAAAGATTGTAGGGGCGCAGTCCCGGGTATCCCGTGGTGTGGTAGCCCTCCTTGTAGTCGCGCCCGTTGTATGTAGCGACGGCGGTGAGCGTGTATGGCTTCTGTTCGATGCGTCCCGGTACAACGTGGAATTTCAGATTCTGGTCATCACCATCTTTTGCCGTCGAGAATTCCTGCTGAGCCGCGTTCCATCCGGCAGGAAGGTCGACCTTAACGGTGCCCTTTGC
This sequence comes from Terriglobales bacterium, assembly GCA_035764005.1. NCBI lineage: Bacteria > Pseudomonadati > Acidobacteriota > Terriglobia > Terriglobales > Terriglobales bacterium. The sequence goes on along the minus strand of DASTZZ010000111.1, from coordinate 63,527 downwards.
AGGGCCCTTAACGTTGCTGTGGATAGTTACGGTCAGATCGAAGGCCTTTGAGCTCAGCGGCACGATGCCCGCGGTAGGCGAGAGCGCGACCGAAATTGCAGGAGCTACAATCAGCGGCTCCAGCACGGTTCCAGGTCCGGTCACTCGTTTTACCGACTGCACCACCTGCGAGAGCTCAAAAGGCGTTCCCTCGTAACTGAATTTCACCTTTGCGGCTAGCGGGTATGGCGCAAGCGGCAAGTTGAGGTACTGCGGCTGATCGATGTTGTAGTAAGGCTGCTCGATATCAGGACGGCTGAAGTAAGGACGCGTATAGCCGGCGTTCTGGGGAACATTCACGGTGAAGCGCACATCTATCGACTGATTGGATTTCAGGGTGCCTCGAGTCTGACCCTCCGGTGTAACGTTCCACTGGTCGCCTTGAGGAGTTTCGAGTGAAACGCTCTCGATCTCGACCGGCAGATTGGTCGGATTGGTGGTGTGGACCTTCACCCAAAACTGCTGGCCTGGAATCGCCACCTGGAACGTCTCCGGATTACGGAAGAATCGCGCAAATGGACCCGTCGGTTCCTTCTCGGGAGCGAGCGTAGCGAGCACGGAAATTCCCAGCGACTCGGCGAGCGCGTTCTCGAATTGGACCTGCTTCACTTTCAGCTCATGACTGATGTCGTACTTGGAATCATCATTCAAGCTGCTCGAGTTCACTTTATCCAAGAGCTCGTTCGTGGCTTTAAGTCCTTCCGCCAACGTGTCGGCGATAGCTTCAGGATGCTGCGCTGAGAACTCATGAAGCGCCTTCTCGACCGACACGTTGATTTGCGCGAGGCCAGAATTGAGGAACGATGCATCCCCGCCCTGCGCGAGAGTTGCGATGCCGGCCAGCGACACATCGACGCCGTCGAAAAAGGTCGATTCCTTCTCGGGAACAGAGACGAGCGAGGCGAAGCGATGGTACGGACTCATCTGCTCTTCTGCCGGAGGCATGCCGGTCCCGCCGTTTTGCGATCGCTGATGGCCAAGGCCAAGCCGCGAGACCTGCTCGTAAGTAAGACCAAGCAGCGGATTGTAGTCACCTTCGGGTATTTCGACGGCTGTCGATAACTGGCCCTTTTCGACGGTGCCGTTCGTGTAGTTGTTGAATTCCGCTGGATAATACTTTCCGTCAGCGTAGTCGTAGATTCCCTTTTCGGTAATGCGCGCGAAGGGCACGCGGGCATAGTCTTTGATGGGTTTCCAAGGTTTAAGTCCTTCTTTCAGTTGCTCAGGAAACATCGAGGGATCGCCCGCAGCTTTGAAGGCTTCCTGCGCCATCTGCCCCGCGGTTTGGTGATTTCCGTGCCCATCGGTGCGGCCGCCCACAAAAACGGACGTGATGACCAGCGGCCGCGTCATGCGCACGACGCGCACAACGTCTGCAAGCACGCGATCATGCCCCCAGTTCTGCAGACTTTCGTCTTTAGTTTTCGAAAAGCCGTAGTCGATCACCCGCGTCCAGTACTGCTGTGTGCCGTAGTACTGGTCGGCGGCAAGCAACTCTTCGGTTCGGACGAGACCGAGCGCGTCGAAGTAGTCGGAAGACATGACGTTGGCGCCGCCTTCGCCGCGATTCAAGGTCAGCAGCGCAACCCGCGCTCCCTGGCCGCGCGACTCGTAGGTGAGCATGCCTCCGTCTTCATCGTCCGGATGGGCAGTGACCATCAGCAGGCTGGCGCGTGTGTGGAGTTTTTGCAGGCTCTGCCACAGCGCTGCGGCTCCGCGGTCGAACTCGCTCGGTTGCGCACTCGTCTCGGGAGCAGACGTCGCCCGGGTGGGAGACTGCGCATTCGCTCCGCCGATAAACAGGGATGAAACGAGGGCAATTGCGAAAATAGCGATGAAGAATACGGAAATATGCTGCCATCGTAATCTCATGAAGGCTCCTTACCTCACATGTTCGGCTGGACTTGACGGCTAAAGTGCTCGCCAGAATTGATTCAACAAAAGCAACGGAATTGTACGGCGCAGGTCAACAGATGCCAAAACGTTTTGGTATTCGCAATTCATTTGCGATAACGATTGGCGGGCGATCACGTCTATCCAGCGCATCAGGGAAAAGTCTTGACAGTGGGAATTTAGCCGTTGTTAGATGTGAACCCATCTGACCGAATCGTTTCGACAGTTTCATGCCGGGAGCGCGAGCCTACCATCGCAGGGCTCCTGGTGGACTATGAGTCGGTCGCGATAGATGGAAGACAAGAGTCGAATGCAACAGCAGGAGGCTGCAATGAACTCTCGCCCCGGATTCACGAAAGCCGTCTTCAGCAGAGCTTTGGCGCTCTGCTTTTTAGCTTTTTGCGCTCTTCCCGCAATCGCCCAAATCGATCGCGGCGCAATCGTTGGACGGGTAACCGATGCGTCCGGCGCGATCGTGCCGAAGGCCACGGTCGTCGTTACCAACAAGGACACGGGCGTAGCGGTCACAACCAGCACAAATGAATCCGGAGAGTATCAGGTTCTGGCACTCATTCCCGGAACGTATTCGGTGCGCGTGAGTTCGCAGGGATTTGATAGCGTTCTGCGCGACAACATCGCTCTGCACGTGCAGGATCGCCTGTCGGTCGAAGTAAGTTTGAAGGTTGGTTCGGTGAGTCAGGAAATCGTAGTCACCGGCGCTGAGCCCCTGCTGCAAACGGAAACTGCAGATGTTGGAAATGTCGTCGATACGCAGCGAGTCAACGACCTGCCGTTGAACGGGCGCCGCTATGCGGACCTCGCGCTGCTGGAGCCTGGAGTGCAAAAGTTTTATGGCGCCGCGAATCCGGCTCCGGATCGTTTCAGCGTCAACGGAAACTTGGAGCTGCAGAATAACTTCCGCCTTAACGGCATCGACAACAACTCCTGGTCAGAGAATCTTCAGGAATTCTCAGTACAGGTAGTACAGCCGCCGCCCGACGCCATCCAGGAATTTCGTGTGCAGACGCGAACCTACTCCTCAGAGTTCGGAAACTCCGCCGGAGCTGTGATCAACGCCACGCTGAAGTCCGGCACCAACAACTATCACGGCGATCTGTTTGAGTTTGTCCGCAACAGCATCTTTGACGCCAACTCGTGGGTCAACAAACACGCAACGCCAGACAAAATCAAACCGAAGGGCCGTTTTTCTCAGAATCAATATGGAGGAACTTTCGGTGGTCCGGTAATCAAGGACAAGACATTTTTCTTTTTTGACATGCAGCGGTTCTCGAGCCGGCGCTCTACAACCGTTCAGAGCACCGTGCCGACTCCGCTGATGAAGCAGGGCAACTTCACCGAACTGAAAAACACGCTCAGCGATTCTCCTGTTGCTGGCCAAGCCGGCTGCGTAGTGGGAAACATTATTCAAGCGACGTGCATTGATCCTGTCGGATCCAAAATCGCGGCTCTGTTCCCCGATCCTAATTTTGGACCTGCGTTCGGAACACCCGGTAGTTGGACGGGGGCTCCAAACTACATCTTTTCTACGGTCGTCCCCAATGACACGTGGTCTCTCGACGGCCGTGTCGATCACACGTTGAATCAGACGAACCACATTTCCGGTAGCTACAGCTACTACCACGTGAGCCGCCAGGATCCCGCTTGGACCAGTGATCCCGTTGCGGGAAATGGCAACTTCGCCACGCAATATCGCACGCACACTCAGCTGTTGTCGCTGGATTGGACGCACAACCTCTCCAACACCTTTCTCAGCGATGCGCGGATCGGCTTCAATCGTGACTATGCTCACAGCGATCCAATCGGTCTGACGCTTGGTAAGTCATTGGCACCTACTTTTGGCCTGAATGGCATTCCTGATACGCCCAACACTGCGGGCTTGCCGCCGATCGAGATCAACGGACTTCAGCGACTGGGAACCTCACCGTGGCGTCCGCAGTACCAGATTTCGCAGGGTTGGGACATCCTCGAGAACCTTAGCTGGTTGAAGGGAAGTCATAGCTTCAAATTTGGCTACGAGTATCTCAAGCGCGGCGACAACTTCCTCGATATCCGAGCTCCGCAGGGTGAACCGCAAATCAACGGAATCTATACTGCTGGCGGCTCCTTCGGCTTGCCCGACTTTCTGTTGGGCGACGTCGACGCGACGCACTTCACTACTCCTCTGGTTGTCCACTACTTCCAGCCCGGGCACTCTTTCTTTGCCATGGACACCTGGCGAGCCACTTCGAAGCTGAACCTCACTTATGGAGTGCGTTACGAACTGTTCGCGCCCATCATGAGCCGCGACGACATGGTTTCAAACTTCACTCCGGCAAACGGTGGAGGCATTACAACCGCGGCGGCCAATGCATCGGGTTGGGCAAACAGGGCGTTAATTAATCCAGATAAGAATGACTTTGCTCCGCGCGTTGGATTCGCCTACCAATTGACAAGGAAAACGGTTTTCCGTGGCGGTTACGGAGTCTTCTATCAGCACTACAATCGGATCGGATCCGAGAGCTTGCTGGAATTGAATCCGCCTTTTTTACAGGACATACAACTGAACCAGGGTGTCGGGAGTTCAACTCCAATCTTCCTGCTCAAGAATGGCTTCCCATTGAGCACGATTACCGGAACAGCGCTTGACCTTACCAAACTCCAACTGCGTGCTCAGGATCCCAATCAGCGCTCGGGCTATGTGGAGCAGGCAAGCTTTGGTCCTGAATACGAGATATTCCAGAACACCGTCCTCTCCGCAACCTATGTTGGCAACTGGGGCCGAAAGATGAACCGGCTCAGAAACGCCAACCAGGGGCTGATCACTGGCACCGACAATGGGTGCCCAATCGTGCAGTTCCCATATGCGAACCTGAACACCGTTTCTAGCATTGATACGCGCGCGGCAGGCCCGAACTGCGGCTTAACCGGCCAGCATGGCTTCCTCGAATTGGCAACGAACGATGGCAACACGGACTACAACGGATTAGAACTGTCGCTCCGTAAGCGGATATCGAGTGGGATCGCGTACGCCGTCAATTACACCTACAGCCATGGATTAGCGAATTTCCAGGACAATCTCACTGGAGGCTCCACTCCTGCCAATGCATACAACTATGGCGCGGAAATGAGCAACTCGCCCTTCGACATTCGCCATCGATTTGTCAGCAACTTCACCTGGGATCTTCCGATCGGCAAGGGGAGACGATTTCTTTCAGGTGACAACTTGGCGAGTAACATAATCGGCGGATGGCAATTCAATGGCATTGTCACGCTGCAGACTGGCACTCCTTTCACGGTGACGACGCCGGATCTCAGCTTCACTGGCTCAAACCACGCTTCCTATCCCAATTGCGTGGGTGATCCGTTCGCGGGCGCGACCGGAGATCCTGCCAGCTATACGACTACAGGTTTCTTCATCAATCCTGCGGCGTTCGCTTTCCCGACGCGGGGGACATTCGGAACGTGCAGACCGCGGGCATTCCATGGACCTGGAATTCAAATGACGGACCTCAGTTTGTTCAAGATGTTCCGAATGACGGAGCGGTTCCAATGGCAGTTCCGGGCCGAATTTTTCAACGCTTTTAATCATCCGAACTTCGCGAATCCAAATGCGAGCTTTACAGCTGCGAATATCGGTGCTAACGGCTCGTTTGGCAAAGTTTCAAATACGCTGAATCCCATTCTGGGAACGGGTTCAGGAGGACCAGGAGACCCTCGCGAAATCCAATTGGCGCTGAAGCTGTACTTCTAGAATCCTCCTTATTATCGGCGGAGAGCCGGCTCAACGCCGGCTCTCCGGTTGATTGCGGTCTCAGGTATAGTCGCGAAGACGAGCGATTTCTTCGTCCGTCCGGAACATCTAAATCCGCCTGAGTAGATCTTCTGGGATCGCAATTGACGTTCGAGCGCAGCAATTTGATTAATATCTAGGCGCCTCTGACCTTGCCGCTTCGGCATAGTTCGATTCAGACTCCAAAGCGGAAGGAAAGCAGAAAACCGATCAGAGCATCGTAGATGAAAGCAGGAGTGCGGGCACTGCGCCAATGAAAAGAATGGCGGGGACGACGGGACTCGAACCCGCAGCCTCTGCCGTGACAGTGACCAATTTAGTTGTAACTGATTGAAATCCGGCGGGACGCGGATGGCTCCTACAGTCGGCTTTGGAGTAGTGAGTAAGAGTTAGTGGACCATAAAATATGGTGTGCTTTCCCACGGCACAGGTCGTCAATACTGCAGCAATTCACCAGTTAGAATGTCGCGGTTGTCCAGTTCACGAATCCTCTCCTCGCGAAGAACGCGAGAGCGGGGCACCGGGCAAGCGGGTTTTGCCAACTCTGTCACGAGTTCAACGCGCAATTCCGACGGACTGCTCTCTTTCCGCCAAAGTCTTCAACGCACGCAGGTCGAGCTTTCCTGTGCCGAGATACGGTAATGCCTCGATGAAGAAGAACTGGGTGGGCTTCGGCTTCCACAACGGCGGCAGATCAGCTTGGCTCAGCTGCTCCAACACAGAATTGAGGTGATCTTCCCGCAGCGTGTGCAGCACCGCGATGCGTTCGCCTTTCCTCTCGTCCGGTACTGATGTCACGGCAAACACTTGCTCGGTTACACTCGCTAGTTCCTGGAGCTTCTCTTCAATCTTCACGTGTGGAACCATCTCGCCGCCGATTTTGCTGAAGCGAGAAAGGCGATCGGTGATCGTGATGAAGCCGTCCTCGCCCATGCTGGCGACATCGCCTGTTGTATACCAGCCATCGCGCAGCACCTCCGTGGTCTTCTCGGGAAGGCCAAGGTAGCCTCTCATAACGTTCGGACCCTTCACCATCAGCAATCCTGATTGGCCGTTCGCGACTGCTTCTCCGGATTCAAGATCGACGATTCGCACTGTGACTCCCGGCAGCGGATGGCCAATCGTGCCGCGGCGCGCAGCGACTTGACGAAAACCTGCCGCTCGAAAATCAGGTCCGTTTACCGTCACAACCGGCGCGCATTCGGTGCAGCCATATCCTTCGAGCGGACGAATGCCGAAGGTGTCTTCGAATGCGAGCGCGACGCGCTCCGGCAGTTTTTCTGCGCCTGCGAGCACGTATTGGAGGCTCCCGAAGTGCTCCGGCGAGCAGCGTCGGATGTACGCTTGCAAAAAAGTCGGCGTTGCGATCAGGAAAGTGACGCGATAACGACCGACCAGCATGCTGATCGCTCTGGCGTCCAGCGGATTTGGGTGGAAAACGACACCAATGCCATTCACCGCGGGCAGCCACAGCGTCGCAGTAAATCCAAACGAGTGAAAGAACGGCAGAATGCCTAACACCTTGTCCTTACGTCCGAGCGGGAAGACTTGCGAGACCTGGTTGATGTTGCTCGCAATGTTGTAGTGCGTAAGCATAACGCCCTTGGGATCGCCGGTTGAACCACTGGAGAAGATGACGGTCGCGAGATCGTCGAGGTTCGTCTTCCCTGCGCCTAAGCCCATCTTCAATAGAGCGTATGGGAGCAGCGCGAAGAAGATCGCGACGAACTTGTCTATAACTCCGATAGTGCCGGTCAGGTCCTCGAGCAGAATCGTCTTGCCCGGAACTTCCATTTTGGGAAGACGTTCGAGAAAGGCTTTCGCCGTCACGACCGTCTTCAGATTGCATTGTTTCGCGCAGGAAGCTATGACCTCATTATTGGCGGTGTAGTTCAGGTTCACCGGCACGCGCCCGAGCAACGACGCGGAATAGTTCACCAGCGCTCCACCAACTGACGGTGGCAGCAGAATCCCGACCATCTCCTGATCAGCCCAACGCTGTTTCAACTTTCTTGCCAGCAAAATGGAGCCTGACAGAGCTTTCAAGAATCGGACTTTGGGAGTCTGGCCATCGGCCATCATGAAGCGCAGCGGGTGCCGATGTGCACTGCTTACAAATGCTCCATCGAGGGTACAAGTGTGCTTGCGACTCTGCTCGAACGCTGCAGTCTGCAGCTGTTGCACCGCATTTCGAACTTCCGGAGCCGTTGCAGTGCCCGGCAATGCATCGCCGAAGCTGACGGTAACTGGATACGGAATTCGCCGTGGCATCTTCCACAGGAAGCGTCCGCGTTCGAAGCTGAAGATGCTTCCCCAGACTCCAGCGAGATTCACCGGAATAATCGGCGCCTCGACGCCTTTCATGATCCGCTCAAAGCCACGCCGGAAAGGCAGTAGCTGTCCGGTACGCGTGATCTGTCCTTCGGCGAAGATACACACGATCTCGCCATTGCGAACCGCATCGCTGGCTGTTCGCAACGAACGAATCATGTCTCGCGGACGCAAATCCGGCGAAATGGGAATCGCGCCGCCCATTTTGGCCCATGGCTTCACCAGAGGCATGTCGTAGATATCCTGGAAGATGAGAAAGCGGATCGGACGGTCCGTTGCCGCCACCAGCAGGAGAGCATCTACGAACGACATGTGATTCGAGACTAGCAGCGCTCCTCCCTTTTCGGGAAACTTCTCTCTGCCTAGAACCGTTACGCGATAGACAGTCCGGGTGATAAACCAAAGCACCAGACGCAGAAACCATTCGGGCAGAAGCGTCAGCACATAGATCGTGCCAATCAAGGTAATCGCTGCGGCCGCGAGGAAAACGCCGTGCGGATCCAAACCACCTATGCGTGTGAGCACGTAATAAGCACCGGCGGAGAGTGCGATGCCCACGAAGGAAAGCAGATTCGCGGCGGCGATGATTCCGCCCTTCTCATCCGCATTCGGACGATGCTGGATCAGCGCATTCACCGGCACAGCAAAGAAACCGGCGAAGAAGCCGAGAACAGCGAGCAGCGCCGCAATCGCCGCAAACGATCCATGTGACAGGCCGAGCGCCACGCCGGCGACCGTCATGCCAACGGCGCCGAGAGGAATTAATCCGTACTCGATTTTTCCCGCCGATAAATATCCGGCAGCAAGACTACCCACTCCGATTCCGATCGAAAGCGCCGTGTTGAGGTAAGCCGTCCGTTGTGGTCCGATATGCAGAATGTCGCTGCCATAGACCAGAATGGTCGAAATCAGCAGAGAACCCAAGAACCAGAAATATGTGTTTCCGATCACCGCGAGCAGAAGTGCGCGGTCGTGCCTCATGCGAACGATGTTTCCCCACAGATCGGCAAGGAAATTGGGCTGGAACTTTTTCGCCGGAGCCGCCGGTTCGAGCTTGGCGATACCTAAACTGCTGCAGAATCCAACGACAGCGAGAACCATGAGCAAGCCGCCAGCGTAATACTCCGTACCCTGAAGTCGCTCGGAAAGAACTCCGCCGGTTACCGTGCCCGAAATGATTGCAAGAAATGTTCCCAATTCGAGAACGCCATTTCCCCAGGAGAGGCGCTCGTGCTGCAAGAGTTCGGGCAGCATTCCATATTTCGAGGGCCCAAACAGAGCCGCCTGCGTGCCGACCAGAAACAACGCACTTAACTGAATCGGAATGGAATGAATGGCTAAACCGAAGGTCGCCAATCCCATTGCACTCAGCTCGAGAAATTTCGTCGCCAGCGTCACCTGTCGCTTGCTGAAACGATCTGCGAGGAATCCACCCGCCATGCTGAAAAGAATGAATGGCGCGGAGAAGAGTCCCATAACCATTGGTACAAGACGGTCGCGCTCGGCTTTGCCCAGCCCCAATCCCAGAATCATTCCCAGAAGCAAGTACTGGAGCACGTTGCTGCTATAAGCGCCTTGGAATTGCGTGATGATCAGCGCCCAGAAGCCACGCCGCCCTGCGGGATGTGAAGGATGATGATCCTGGTCCGTGCGCAACATTTCCTGTGACGCCGAAGTGGCGGCGTTAGTCATTGTCTCAATCCTCTTTGGGAAATCTTTGGCATTTTGGCACTACCCAACTGAGATCGCACGATGAATTAAGGGAGCAAATCTCGTTAGTAACTTGCTACGTGCTCAATTTGCGCGCTTATCGATCTATTCGCCGCCTATTCATCGGAAATTGCCCACTGGTGTCTCCGAAATGTGTCGGCTTCCGAAGTCGCAATCTGGCCATTGAACCATTTTTGTTCTGAGATCCACGAAAGCGTTTCCATGCCGTCATGACGCTTGCCATAAAGTGGATAGAGATCGCGATCGGATTCGTCTGTTCGACGCGTCTCCTGGACTACGGCCGTGTAACCGCGTTCGGCCCACATTCGGCCGACTACGTTGGTGAAAAGAGAGTTCTTCAACGACTTGGAAAGTGGAATGCGAACAAGCATCGTGGCTGTTCGATCACTATGCTGAGGATGGAAGATTTCCGTTGGGACTGGGGTTCCATCCGTCGTTGCCATGATGACGTGCTTTTGGACGCGAACGGCGAACTGAGAACGTCGCAATCCCATCTCGTGCGCCAGCAGCGATGGCGCAAGCTGATAAGACACCCAGATCGCAACTCCGAGCCCCACGATAGCAATCTGACTCCAGAGAAGAAGACGCGCTGCTAAGGCGCCGTGCTGCGAGTCCAACTTCGGTTCCTGCGCAGTCGATTGCCAATGATAATTTCCTAGAACAAGCAGAAATGATGCCAAGACCCAATGGAAGAAGATTGGGATCGATCCGCCGGTCCATCGCTCATGAGGATAGAGCGCCATGCGAATGACATAACGAGTGATCATTACCGCCAGATAAAGCCATCCGAACTTCAGCAGGTTGAGTCCTAGTCGTCTCCGCGGCGTTACAAAGTATCCGTAGCCTCGGGCAAAGTCGAGGCAGCTTTTCCCATAAAGCAGAATGATCAAAATCTGACTGGCCAGAAGTTCGGGATAGGGCAGCAATCCCGAGAACCATTCCTCCATTGGAGGCAGAAATTTCACTCCGAAGAACGCAACCAGGACCTGGCCAAGCACCCGAAGACAAAACAAGGAGAAGAGCGTCGTCAGAATCCAGAAGTACCGTTTCGGTATCGAAGAGTAAGCTCGTTCATTGCTCATATTGTCTCCTTAAACATCGTCGTGTAATGGCGATACCAATCACTCTGGAACCGTTCCACTGGGTCGTACTTCTTTTTGAGCTTGAGGAATTCCGGGAATTGCGGGTAGCACGCCAGCACTTGCTCGCGTCGTGCATAGCGGTGGTAAGTGAGGTAGTAGGTGCCATTGCGGCGCACGGCCATGTCCATCAGCCGGCGGAATGCCGCGGCGGAGTGCTCTATTCCTTCCGGCGTGTGATCAGTATGCAGATTGAAAATAGTGCATGCATACGCTTGTCTTGCCCATGGCAGGAAGCTTTCATCATCTCTCTCAATGAGTCGAATCGTTCCGTAAATCAAATCAACCTTGTTCGTGCGAAAGTCGTCGCGTGCCTCATCGAGAAAACTGTTCAAGTGCTCACGAGGAACATTGATCTCTGTGATCATCTCCGAAGCTGCGTGCCGGGTGTTGGTCTTCTGATCGATAGCCCTGTGGTAGTTTTCGGGATAAAAGCTGAGCTGGTGAGTATCTGACCAGTAGAGCTGGCCGTTTGTGGAAAGGTAATAGTCCGAATAACGGCGAAATGCTTCGCTCTTGTCTGCGTGCGCAAGATAAAGCAGCATCCTCCAACTTTCATCGGAGAGCTCCTTCACGTGTTGCGGCATAGGCGTTGCCGGATCGACAGGTTGGTAGCAGGAGAACACTCCCTTGCGCAGGAAGTCGTCTGACGCCGGATCGATTGCGAATTGAAAATCTCCGTACAGAAAACCGCTGCGAATGCGATCATCGAATGCGCTCATGAGGCCGTCAACGTCACGCACTTCCACGATGCGTTCGATTTTCTGTCGAGGAATCAGGCGCAGGGTGACTGAGCAAACGATGCCAAACAGGCCGTAACCTCCGATCGCGAGGCGGAAGAGCTCAGGGTTCTGACGGCGGCTGCAGATAACTAACTCGCCATCCGCATTCACCAGCGTGAAAGATTCGACGTTGCTGATGAATGGCGCCATGGTCAGGCCTCGTCCGTGAGCGTTGGCCGCCAATGTACCGCCGATGCTTAGAGTGTCCGCACCTGTTTGTTTCTGAGCGATCCCCCATTGCTCTCCTCGGCCTTCCTGCTGGCGCAGATATTCGGTGATCAGTCCCGGCCAGAAGGCGCCTGCCTGAACCTCCATCGTCCCCTTTTCCAGGTTGAAATCAAGCACTCGATTCAGTTGCCGCATGTCCACCAGAACAGTGCCGGTGCCAAACTGCTGTCCGCCCATGGCGTGGCGACCGCCGGCTATGCATAACGATTTGCGAAGAGACTTCGCTTCTCGAACCGCAGCCTGAACCTCTCTCAAGCTCTTAGGCGTGACAACGCGATCGACTCGCGTTCTGTTCAGCTGTGAATGGATATCGTTTACGACCAGGGGATCGTCTGCATTGCGCGCGACACGCGAGCCAAGGTAAAGCGCTGCCGATCCTGTAAGAAACTGACGACGTGTGATCATTGCTGCAACCTCACTTTCGGTAAACAACAACTCTTTCCCAAATTGGTTCATGCACCTGACAGCAGTGCATCAAAGCCTCTGGCAAATTCAGCAAGGGCCTCGGAAGTACGCTTCTTATCTCCACTCGAGAGGTAATCCAGCATTAGTCCCACCACGGTTCCGACAGCCAGGCTTGCCAGTGCCCTACGGGCTGGTCGCGACAGCGATTCCGGCAACACGCCCCCCATTAGTTCGACCCAACTCGTAAATGCCCCTTCGAGATACGGGCCATACTGCTTCGGGTTTTGAAGAGCGAGCCCATGCACCTCGAAGAACAGCCGCAGGTAGCGTTGATTCTGCTTGGAAGTAGCCCACTCCCAAAAAGCCTCGACCACTCGTGATGGCTTCCAATCGCGGTCACTGCCTACCGATTCGGCAAAATTCTTTTGAAGTCGTTCGCGAATGACCAACATCGCTTCCGTGAGCAGGGCATCCTTGGAACCGAAGTGATAAACGAGCAGTCTCGCCTTGCTCCCGACTTCGGCCGCAAGCGGACGAAGAGAAAGGTCGGCGACGCCGTTTTCCAGGAGATATTCGATCGAAGCATTGAGCAGATCGGCGCGACGCTCCGATTTAGGGCTCGGCATAATGTAACAGATGTTACATGTAACGCGTGTTACAGTCAAGAAATAAATGTGAGGACGCAAACATAGGCAAACAAGGAGATTGGAGACGGAGAGAGGGGCGACTGCCGCTGTTCGAGAGCTATGTCGCTGCGGGAATCACCTCGAACCGATACTCTTCGAGTGATTGCAGGAAGACGTCACGGGAACGAGCCGTTCCGACAAGGGGCTTGCGTCGATTACAACTGATCGTGATGGGATGGAGGTTTCGCTGCCCATAGTACCGGCGCAGAAGACTGCGCGAGAGCCCAAAGACGCGCAGCATTAGAGGCTGCTGCAAGGCCTCATCGATCGGCACCCCGCGAAACCCGCGTGCAATGGCGGTCCCCAGCAAGCGCCCCCGTTGCGGTTGCTGCGGTGGAGAGCGCGGCAACCCAGCTTGGGTATAGCAAAACGGAAAAATGAGCCAGGATGTGCCTGGTGCCACCCGGCCTTTGGCACGCAACAGGTGTCCTGTATCGTGACAAGACCTTCGTTCCTATCGAGGAGCACTCGGCGGCGCCACCCGCCACCGACCTTTTTCTATATTCGTGCCATAAAAGCCAACATTGCAACCAGAAACGCAGCCCCTACAAATCGCGCTAGGTTTAGCATCCATTTGTCATATGGTGGATTAAGTCCTCTCCCCGACAGTGACCAATTTAGCATTTCAGTTGGTCGAGCTAATAGAGTAAGCCTACAACGCCGAATAGTAGCAGCCAAATAACATACCGGCGTTGCTCTCTACCCATCCAAGCAGTGATCTCAATCCCCTTTTTTCTGCAGCAAAGGCCAAGAGGAAAACTACACAAGCTGCCGCGACCATATATGCCCCGCCATCTAACCAGCGGCGGAAGCCGACTAAAACGCCAGGATGCATATCTCGGTAATCCATAAAGAAGGGCGCGAGAGTGCCGGTCCTGAAGACATAAATGCCTTGCCAAAGGAGCACTATGGCAGTCAAAACAGCGAGCGTCACAACCAACGGCACGGAACCTCCATCATTTCAGAATAGCTTTCCGCATGTAGAGAACGTTGATGAAATCGATCCTCCAGGAGAGCCAAAACTCGGACCCACGGCTCCTCCAGACTCATTGAAAACAAACTGTCCCTCAACACCAGCTGGTGTATTCCAACCGCCGGAAACTGAGCCACCGCTTAGAACATTATCCGCTCCGTTGGGATACGGACCGGAAGCACCCTTAACAACACCATGAGTAAGCGGTCCGACCGAAATGCTGCGTCCTACCGACGCTCCTAGCCCTCCTTAAGGGAAGCATGGGAGCGACTACTGCGTGAGCAGAAGCTGGGCGCACTGGCGCTGCTCCGTAACCTGCGGAATATGCGCGAGGCCGGAGTCAGCGACAAGCTGGTCGTTAATGCTCTGGGAGAAATGAAGACGGATCGCGTGGTGCCGTTTCGCTTTATTGCAGCCGCGCGCTACGATCCCAAGCACGAGGCCGAACTTGAACAGGCAATGTTTCGCACGCTGAAGAACCAGCCTCCTCTGCTTGGAACGACAGCGCTGGTGGTGGACACTAGTCCTTCAATGTGGATGGCGCGGCTCACCCGAAATAGCGACATGGATCGCTTCGAGGCTGCGGCGGGGCTTGCGATTTTGCTCCGCGAGACTGCCGAGCGGGCGAACGTCTACGCATTCAATGAGAAGCATACGAAGCTCCTCCGCGACATGGGTTCGCGCTGCGCGATGCGCTGGCAGCGACCAAGAACAACTGGAGTCGTGGCGGTCTCGCCGTCGCCGCGGCCAATCGCGACGGCTATGACCGAATCATCGTCATCACCGATGGCCAGTGGCACTTCTCGGACACCACCAGCGTGCGAGGCTATGGTGAGGGCGATCCGCAAACCGTCGCGCCCGCGCCGCTAACCAAGCAGGCTTACATGATCAATGTGGCCAGCTACAAAAGCGGTGTCGGCTACGGCAAGTGGATGAATATCGATGGCTGGAGCGATTCCGTCATCGAGTACATTCGTGCGCTGTAGCAGACGAAATGGGAGAACTGAACTCACCGGCCCAGCATTTCCGCTGGGTCGGTGAAGTTTTTTGCGAACCAATATAAGTCCTAACTGTACGTCGCCATAAATACTGTAGGGACAATGGCATCTGCATTTTCACATGCGATTGCGGCCTTAAGCCTCGGAAGCTGCTTCTACAGACCGCAGATGCCTAAGCGCATTTGGGTCACCGGCGCGCTGTGCTCGATTTTGCCGGATATCGATGTGATGAGTTTCGTTTTGGTATTCACTACGGAGATTTCTGGGGCCATCGCGGGTTCACGCACTCGCTGCTTTTTGCCGGCATGGTCTCGGGAATAGCCGCAGCCTTACTCGTCCGGCGCGGTATGACCGCAATGAGCGACTTTGCCCTATTCGCCTATTTGTTTTTGACCACTGCGAGTCATGGCGTACTCGACGGTATGACGAACGGAGGGCTTGGAGTCGCGTTCGTCTCCCCATTCAATAACTCCCGTTATTTCCTGCCGTGGAGACCGATTCGCATTTCGCCAGTATCGGCTACGCGCTTCTTTACTCATCGAGGATATCTCGTGCTCCGAAGTGAACTGGTGTGGATTTGGGTTCCGGCGGTTCTATTTGCAACCGTTGTGATGATGTTGAAACGGACGACACCAGCAGATGTGCCTGAACGAAATGCATAGCATATCGGCGCTCGAGCGCCGGTCCAAAATCCTAACTGTCAACATCTTTGATGAATGGGGCCGGTCGCAAATAAAAAGATGAAACCCAAGTGCTTCATTTGATCAGCTTAGGATCAAAACAACACTCTTTCTCAACCTCAGTTGTCCGCAGGTGCACCGCGCGATAGCTGTATATGAAGGTGAGGTATTCGACTTTATCTCGGGCTCCAAAGACCTGTGAATAATCCGCCGAAAGTTACCGAGTGTAGTGCTAAGGAGGTTAAATTAGGCCGAGTTTAGTAAGAGTGGGAATTCAAGTCGCGGGACAACATTAGTTTTAGAGTTACGCGGTCAGCACCCCCGCTCCAGCCCACGCCGATTCCAGTTTCGATGTTTAGAAAGCCGCCATTGCGATCAACTACTCCCCAGGTTTCATGGAATTGCTGATCGAATGCAACGAAGCTACGCAGCTGACCAAAGCTGTCATACTGCTCCGCAGCGACAGCCCATCTATTCGAGAGATTGTAGGCTACGCGGCCTGCCGGATTGTATTCCATTCCTTTTATGCCCCCGAGGTACGTCGTATCCACAATTGGGTTGTAGATGAGGTCCCAACGGTGAAGGTGCACGCCGAGGATGGGGCGAACTTCAGAAGTGATTCTTCGTGATTCCCAATAGAGAGCGTTGACGCTGAATTCAAAGTTCATCCCGTAGAAGAACTTATGATCGTGTGCATGCGGACGGACGAAAAGCTCGCGAATTTTGAAACCATTTATGCTTGCACCGCGGCCGGTTGAGTTGAAGCTGTACACCGGAAGATAGAGTCCCTGTTCAAACCAGGGTTTCACTCCGTAGGCCCATTCGGCGGCGCCGTTGACCGAATTGTCAGGAATAATTGCGTTCGGGAAAGTTGGATCTTCCCGCCCGATGGGAGTGAAGTTCGTGTGGATCATCAGGTTGAAGACGCCCGGTTCAGCAATTTCGGCATCGTAGACCTGGATTTCGTCGGTTTGCGCAATGCTCGTTGTCGACAGGATTAGCAAACTCATCGCAACCGTTAATACCCGTACTAAGTTCAGCATTTTTGGAAGCATTTCAAGGTAAGTGCCGTAACTATAGGAATCGGGTTTAAGTGAGGTTGGGTTCGCGCAGCTCACTGGGCCTGATAAGCGTCGAAGGCGCTATCCCTTAGCGTTCAAACCGGAGTTGCAGCCCGAAAATCTTTTCCGCGCCGCTCCTTACCAAACGCAAAGGCGAAGAACAGAGCCAGGATCACTGCTCCTTCGAAGGCGCAGAGAGCGCCCCGATATCCAAGGCGATCACGCAGCAGATACTCGATGCTTACCGCAGGCGATGCCAGCAGCACTCCCAGCTGGTAGACCAGACCGGGAAACAGACTTCGCACCGAGTCGGGCGAGAGTTCGACCAGGTGCGCCGGGATCACACCCCAGGCTCCCTGAACTCCGGCTTGCATAACGATCGAACCAACCATCAGTGCCGTGACACTTGCGCCAAAGGCCCATCCCGGAATGGCAACAACACAGATGGCCAGAGCGATCATGACACTATAGCGACGGCCGATGCGCTCTGAAAGGTGACCAATGATCAGGGCGGCACTAATGGCTCCCAGGTTGTACAGGATTGCCAAGTGCGCAACTGTAGTCTGCGATAAGTGGTGTACAGATTTCAGAAAGTCGGGATACAGATCCTGCGTTCCGTGAGAGAGGCTGTTCATCAGCATCATGACCACGAGCAGATAGGCAAAGCTGCCTTTGTGCTCCAGCAGAGCGCGAAAAAGGCCTTTGAAGGTCTGAACGCGATGCTGCACCCATGCGGCGGGCTCTGGCGCTTTGATAGTGAGTGCGGTGATTATTAAGGCGAGAACGAAGCCGCAGAGAAAAGTTGGTTTCCACCCCACACGCGGAAGCACCGCTTCAATGGCGACAGCCGCGAACAAATATCCCATTGGATATCCGCTTTGCATCAGGCCCGACAGCACGCCGCGCCACCGCCTCGGAGCGCTCTCCATCGCCATTGATGCGCCGATACCCCAATAACCTCCCATTCCCACGCCGTACAATGCGCGCAGCAGGACGAAGATCCAGAAAGCGGGCGCGTAGGCGCTACAGGCGGTGATCGTCGAAAAATAGAGGACGCATGCGATCAGCGGGAGCTTGCGGCCATATCGGTCGGCGAGAGAACCAAACAGCAGCGCGCCCACGGGCCGCATGGCAAGCGTGAGCGTGATCGTGAAGACTATTTCTTTCTTTTCAACGTGAAAATTGTTAGCCAGAGTGTCGACGAGAAAGATGATCAGAAAGAAGTCGAAGGCATCGAGCACCCAGCCGAGGATGCCGGCAGACACCGCGAACTGCCATCCTGAGACGTCTTCTTTTACAGCCTGGGCGTGTGCATCTTGAGTTAGCACGTGTGTAGTTGCGGCATGTTCGTGCCTGAATTCGCCTCGGAATTCTCCATGCCTGGATTCGTCATTCAATTGAGGCCAACTCCTCGAACGGTATTCATCGCTACATGAAGCGGAGCTTAAGAAGTCGCGGTTTTGCGCAGACTGCGTTTCGCAGCGACGTATACGCTAACGGTCATCTCCGCGCCATAGCTTGGATGAAGGATACACGTCGGCCTTAAGCATTTCTTAATCTTTTCACTGTTATGGTCCCGTACGCAGATAGATAAACGAGGAGACCATGCCACGAATTCCCAAAATGTTGTTAGTCGTGATTTGCTCGATGTTGACCGCCTTGTCGATCAGCGCCGCTGACGTACACGGAGCCAGCCCATTCAAAGTGGTGAATAAGTTTCCGTTGGCCGGAGAAGGCCGGTGGGATTACCTGATCGTTGATAACCAGAGCCGTCGGCTGTTTTTGTCTCGAACCAGCCATGTTGCTGTTCTGAATGCGGACTCAGGTCAATCGATAGGCGAGGTCGCCGATACTCCCGGCGTGCATGGGATCGCGCTGGCTCCGGAGCTCGGCGTCGGCTTTGTGAGTGACGGCGGCGAGAACAAGGTCACCGTTTTTGATCTTCAGACACTCAAGGCCCAGCAAAAAATCGATACCGGAGGCAATCCGGATTCCATCGTTTACGATCCCGACGACAAACTGGTGTTTGTTCAAAATGGAAAGAGCAGCTCGTCTACGGTGATCGACGCCTCAAGCCGGCAGGTGGTCGCTACGATTCCCATGCCGGGAAAGCCGGAATTCGCGGTGTATGACGGTAAAGGCAGCATGTACATCAATATTGAAGACAAGAGTTCTATTGTCCATGTCGATGCCGCCAGCAAGCAGGTAAAGGACACCTGGAAGCTCACCGGCTGTGAAGAGCCGAGCGGTCTTGCCATCGACCGCAAGAGTCGAACTCTGTTTGCAGCCTGCGACAACAAGGTGCTCGCAGTGGTGAACGCCGATTCCGGCAAAGTCACCCAAACACTTCCCATCGGCGACGATTGCGATGCGGTGGCCTACGATCCTGAAACCGGTTACGTATTTGCCTCCGCCGGCGAGGGCAAGCTAACGGTGATACGCAAAGGAGTCGGCGGAAAGTACTTGGTCGTTCAGAATCTGTCGTCGCCCGCAGGTTCCAAGACTATGGCGCTGGATCCAGGAAAGCACCAGATTTTTCTGCCCGCGGCGAAGTTCAATGGCGACCCTACAGCGCATCCTCGGCCCTCGGTGGTTCCCGGTTCGGCTTCCATGCTGGTGATTGCAGCGAGTAAGCATGGGAAATAACCCTATTCGTGTCCGGCGAAAGTGAGTAGATCTTCTTTTACTGTGGCTCCTGGGAGCGTAACGTTGTTACGCTCCTCCGGGGGTGAAGAGGAGGCGAATTGCGGAGAAGAGTAGTAAACGGCGCAATGAGAATCGCCACAATCACTTGGTTGGCAATTTTGCTGCTGGCAAATACCGTCGGTGCAAGAGCTGCGCCGAATGAAGCGTCAGAACCCGCGCAAACGGTTTTCAAACAGCGCTGCTCCAAATGTCACGGCGAGGATGGCAGGGGCGATACCGAGGCGGGAAAGAGCCTAAAGGTAAAGAATCTCCGGTCAGCTGCTGTGCAAAGACACTCCGATAAAGAGCTTGCATCTGTAATTAAGGGAGGCAAGAGCAACATGCCTCCTTTTAAGTACGTGATGAGCGATGACGAAATCAATTCGTTAGTTGTGTATGTCCGTAGCTTGCGAAGCAATCGAACGGCCCATAGTATTGCGCCTTTTCGGGAGCGCAGTGGTAAGCGATAAATCGGAACAATCCGAAACGAAACGTATTCCCGAGCGGAAGTGACGAGAATGCGTTCCGTCTGCCACTCAATCCAGGAAAGAGGAGTTGCCATGAAGAAGCTGATAGCTCTCGTAGGGTTGTGCATTCTGGCGTTTGGTGCTGCCGCACAGAACAATCAGCCGTCGCAACAGCAAAGCAAGACTGAAATAGATAACGATCAAGTCATCGTCCGACGCTACATCCATCCACCTCATTCCAGGACGCCAATGCATTCCCATCGTAGAGGCGTGGTCGTTTATTTAACTGATGTGCACGAACGCAGCATTTCGCCCGATGGAACTGCAAAGGAGGTGTTCCACAAGGGGGGAGATGTAGTGTGGGCTCCGGCTCGACAACACATTCTCGAAAATCTGGCCGATGAACCTATCGAAGCAATCGAAATAGAAGTGAAAGATCATCGCTGATGTATGGCGCGTACTCGATTATCGACTCGCGGTTGATGATCCTACCGAGAGATAAATTCAGCTTCGAGCTGCGTTCGAGCGTTCTAAACTGGCTTTGTGGCTGGTTGAATCGGCCTTGGCTTTCGAAGAAAGCAGGCGCTAATGCTAGTCTCTTCGGAACCTCTCCAACCTTGATACGGGCGACTTCACGGCGAGCTGCGGTGTCGATAATGGAAACCGTATCCGTGTCAGTGCTGCTGACGCAGACGTACTTTCCGTCCGGCGTAATGACGACCCAGTTTGGACCTATTCCGGTTCGCACCTTGCCGACTACTTTATTGCTGCGAAGGTCATAAATATAGACACTGTTATCAAGCAAGCTCGTAACCCAGAGCTCTTCTCCGTCTGGAGTCAGAGCAAGGCCATGAGTCAAGGTATCCTGAGTCTCAAATTTCCAGGGATGTAGCTTGTGATGCATGGAGGGTATCGTCACCTTCCCAACAACGGTTTTGGAAGGGAGGTCGAGGATGCTGAAGCCTTGCAGGTCTGACAACGCCACATACATTTTTCGCCCATCCCGTGAAACTACATAGGGTCGGGGCCTACCGCCGACCGGAATATGTTCTGAGAATTGCATTTGTTCTAGATCGATCACGTCGATCTCATCTGAACCCATGGAACTCACGTAGGTGTAGCGGTTGCTTCCGGTATTCAACGCATTGTGAGGCTCCTTGATCGGAAGAGATGCCACGACGTTACGCGCTGGAGCATCGACGATTTGGACCGAATCCCCGTCCCGGATTGGCACTACTACATACTTACCGTTTGGAGTAACTGCACATTCGTTAGGCTTTCCGCTGAGTTTCACCACTGCCGCTGTCTTCAAGGTTGCGGCATTCACGATTCTCAAAGTGTGATCTGATTCGACGGTCAGGAAGAGCCAGTGGCCGGTCGGTTCCACACAAACTCCGTGGACACGCTCTCCGCTTTAATATCGCCAATTACCTTCAGAGAGCCCATGTCGATGACGTCGACATCGTCGCCTCGGCTGCTGCCGACGTATAGCCGCAGATTGTCTTGAGCAACAGCCACGCCGGTCCAGAGCCGAATGCCGGCAGCGAAAACTAGAGATGTTGAAAGGAGTCGTAGTCGCATCGTTGTGGCCTTTGTCGTCCCCTGAAAAGTCGGACTGAGCGAGGTGCATTTCTGATTTTTGCCATCCGGCATTTAGGCATGGTGAAGTTGCTGCCGAAATCTGTTCAGCCACGTGGACGTGTCGATGCTCAAGATAATCCTTCATGGCTTGCGAGCGGCAACGTCGGAGATCTGGCTAGATACGACTGCCTCAACCATCGATGATTTGGCTGCGGCAACCTGAGCTGACACTATGTCGACCTTTTCATCGGCCCGGACTAGCAGGAAGCAGAACGCCGACGCCATGGAAACAATGGCCGCGCAGTCAATGGCACGATTCCATCCAAACCGAGTAGCGACATATGCAGTGACAATGGGAGAGAGCCAACCTCCGAAGTTGCCGAACGTGTTCATAAGTCCTGAAAGTGAGCCGGTGTATTGCTCGGTCAAATCTATGCAGGTCGCCCAGTAGGTCGTTGCCGCGAAGATATTGAGGCCAGCCCCGAGAGCGAGCAGGGAGATGGCAAGCCTGCTGCTGGAAGCGGCTGCTCCTGCCCACATCAGGATTGAAGATCCAAACATGCCGATAAAAACTGCTAGCCGGCGTCCCATTCGTTTTCCGATTTTCTTAACCGCCCGATCAGAAAACCAGCCGCCTGCTGGAGCAAGCACGGCAATCGCGAGATATGGCGTCGAGCCCCACAAACCTCCCTGCGTCAGACTCAAGTGCCGCACTCGTACCAGATAGATGAAGAACCACGTATGGAAGAAGTAGATCGGGAATCCTTGACACATGTAACCCAGCAGCACTCCCCAAACTGACCACTTCGACAACATCTGACGCCAAGGAGCGCGAGATCCCGGCTTTGTGGCGGAATCGCGGTGGCGCGTTCTGCGGATCATCGCGAGCTCCTCCGCGTTGACGCGACGATTTGTCTCGGGGGAGTCGGTTACGTACCAGTGCCAAATCAGCGCGATCACGAGCCCCAGAATTCCAGAAAGGTAGAAAGTCGAGCGCCAGCCCCATCGCTGCATCGCCCAGGCGATGAATGGCGGTGTGAGGGCGCCGCCTACGCCGATTCCCATCACGAAGGCGCTGCTGCCGATTCCATGCTGATGCGAACCGATCCAGTTGGAGATTAATTTGTTGCTGCTGGGCGCGGTCGCTGCCTCGCCCACACCGACAAGAAAACGGACCAGCATCAACGATCCGGCGGCGCCAATCCATGCGCTTATCGGAAGCCGCGGAGCAAGACCAGTAAGAGCAGTAAAAACGGACCAGAGTACGACGGCAACTGTGAGAACGTTCTTAGCCCCAAAGCGGTCACTCGCCCAGCCGCCGGGTACTTGGAAGATGGAATACCCGAGTAAAAATGCACTGAGCACCCAACCCATCATGTGCGTGCTCAACGAAAGCTCATCCTGGATGTATTTGCCGGCAATTCCGAGGTTGAGCCGGTCCAAATAAGTGAGGATCGTTATCATCACAACGCATGCCCAAATCCACCATCGGATATGCGTCGGGCGCTTTTCGTTCGGACTCTCTTCGTACATGTGGGGTACCTCTATCCAGACGCAGATGAACGAGCCTTTGCGCCACCAGGCCTTTTTGCAAGCAACGTTATAATCCAGCCACTTGAAGAGCGCCAGCCAAATGAGGGCTGCACGCTTGATATCTGTGAATGCTGTTTTAAGGTTGTCTTCAGGTTGAGTGTTGATGATATCCAGCACCTACGTTTGCCGCATGTTGCTTCTCTTTAACCAAGACTAAGAGGTGAACCATGAAGACAGCTATATTTGCACTCTTACTTTCAGCATCGTTGATATCTCTGCCGGGCAAGAAGAGTCCCCTCAAGTTGGTGCACACCATCCCGCTCCCACAGTTGCACGACGGTGATTTCGACCATTTCGCGGTGGACTTGAAAGATCATCGTCTCTTCTCTACCGCCGAGGAAAACGAGAAGGTACTGGTATTTGATCTAAATACGAATAAGTTAATTCATACCATTGATGGACTGAAGGCCCCACATTCGATGGTCTACAGGTCGGACTTGAACAAGCTCTTCGTAATAGACGGCGATTTAGGAGAAGTGAAGATATACAATGCCGAGTCCTATCAGCCGGTAGGCACGATCAAGGTAAAAGAAGGAGCGGATTCGAGCACCTACGACCCAGAGACAAAGTATTTGTATATCGTCGAGACCGGGAAAGACGCTCACTTGCCAGATTCTCACATTGCCATTGTGGATACCACGTCGGCAAAACAGGTCGGAGACATCGACATCAACAGCGACGATGTGGAGGCGGTGAGATTGGAGAGGTCGAGCCCGCGGCTGCTTGTGAACATACGCGGCAAAGCTGAGGTGCAGGTCTACGACCGCAAAACGCACGCCTTGATGGCCACTTGGTCGATTGCCGATGTTGCCAAAAAGCCCACCAGCATGGCTCTCGACGAGGTGGACCATAGATTATTTGTCGGCACTCGCGAGCCGGGGAAGTTCATCGTTCTCGACACTGATTCGGGTAAAGTTGTAGCCAACTTGCCCGCAGCCTCGATGACGGATGACATGGTGTACGACGCCGCGCAAAAGCGGATTTACTTCGCAGGAAGTGAATTCGTCGATGTTTTTCAGCAGCAGGATGCCGATCATTATCAGCAGATTGGCAAAGTTCCTACAGCCTTTCGCGCCAAGACTGCGATTCTGATTCCTGAATTGCACCGATACTATGTGGCCGTTCCTCATCATGCGAACGAATCTGCGCAAGTGCGGGTGTATGAAACAGTCGAGTAGCCTTTATTGATCCGCACGCTGTTAAGCACCGCGACGAGTTATATCGCTTATGAGGGGCCAAAGCGTATCCGTGCTGCTGCACACCGTAGTAAGCGGCGCCGAATACAATCAGAGCAACTCAGCGCCAATAGCGTGTCCTCTACAATATCAATGAGCCGATCCTATTACCGCGACCCAGGCTCCGTCTGCGGCAGGGGAAGTTTGCCTTATAGGTAATACGGCGATTCGGAGCACTGATGCTTCGTAGGAACAGGTCCAGAGTATCGCTAAGCTGCTGCTGCAGTTAGAGTGCCGGGAGATACATGAACAGACGGACTTTTGTGCGGACTACGCTCAACGCCGGAGCGGGACTTTCACTATGCGCCAATGCGGTGACTGGATCAGCTGAGGAGTCCACAACCTCACCTTGTCCGCCGCCATTTCCGCAAGTCACTGGTCTAACCAGGTATGTAGCTGATTTTGTATTCCGTACGCAACTCGCGGATATCCCTTCCGAAGTTATTGATCTGGGAAAGAAGTCCTTACTCGACGGTATCGGCCTTGCGCTTGCCGGTTCGATGCTGCAGACCGCCGACATTTTGCACCGCTACATGCAGTCGCTAGAATTCGGCAACAGCGCTGCGACCGTGATGGGCAAAGCGAACAAGCTCCCTCCAAGGTTTGCCGCCTTTGTGAATGGAGTAGCCATTCACGTCGAGGACTTTGACGACACGCAACTATCGGCGGCCAAGGACCGGGTTTACGGCCTGCTCACGCATCCTACGGTGCCGGTACTCCCTGCGGCATTTGCGATCGCGCAAATCGGGAATAAGAGCGGCCGAGATTTGATGCTCGCCTATCATCTTGGTGTCGAGGTAGAAACCAAGATCGCCGAAGCGATCGCCCCGCGTCACTACGAAGATGGGTTTCACTCGACCGGGACTTGCGGAGTATTTGGCAGCATCGCCGCTTGCGCAAAGTTGCGCGGCTTCGATCCTAGCAACATTGAGCGCGCGTTTGGGATCGCCGCGAGTCAAGCCAGCGGTCTACGTGAGAACTTCGGCACGATGATGAAGCCATTCCATGCTGGCCATGCTGCAGAAATCGGCGTCTTTTCTGCCGAATTAACCGATTTGGGTTGGACCAGCGCTGATAGCATCCTCGAGGCACCTCGAGGCTTCTTTCATGCGTTTGGGGGCACCTACGATCCCAGCGCAATCATGGACAAGCTGGGAAAGCCTTGGACGTTTGCATCGCCCGGCATTTCTATCAAGCCGTTTCCATCCGGTTCACTTACTCATCCGGCTATGACTGAGATGTTGCACCTGATCCGCACGGAACACATCAATGCCGCGGACGTGGAACAGGTCGAAGTTGGTACCAACCACAACCTGCCCAACGCACTGATTCACCACGATCCAAAGAATGCGCTCCAGGCGAAATTCAGTATGGAATTTTGTGTCGCAATCCTGCTCCTCGAAGGAAAGGCCGGACTGCCGCAGTTTACAGACGCGGTGGTCAATCGACCTGATGTGCAGGCGATGATCCGCCGAATCCGCTTCTATGTAGATCCACAGGCCGAAGCAGCAGGCTTCGACAAAATGACTACGCTGATTAAGATCCATCTCAAAGATGGACGCGTCATTAGTGGGCGAATCGACTTTGCTAAGGGGAGCCCGGCAAATCCGATGACTTATAGGGAAGTCGCGGAGAAATTCTACGGTTGCGCGGAGTTCGCGCACTGGCCTCAATCAAAGGCTAAGCAAATTGTCGAACTGGTGCGCACACTGGAATCACAGCCAGACATGCGCCGCCTTGCAGATTTATGTAGCAGCTAGCTTCATTTGACTACTTCATTTTGACTTAATGAGGGGCATCCTTGAAACAGTACAAGATTGCGGTAATTGAGGGTGACGGTATTGGGCGGGAGGTAGTTCCTGAAGGTATGCGCGTCCTGGAAACCGCCGGCCGTCTCTTCGACATAGGCTTCTCCTGGCAACACTTCGATTGGAGCTGCGACCGTTTTCTCAAAAGCGGCCAGATGATGCCCGCTGACGGTTTCGAACAATTGAAGCGTTATGACGCGATATATCTTGGCGCAATTGGCAGCCCCCGCGTACCCGATCACATTTCCTTATGGGGTTTGTTGATTCCCATCCGACGAAA
The DNA here is from genome assembly GCA_035764005.1 of Terriglobales bacterium. Lineage (NCBI taxonomy): Bacteria > Pseudomonadati > Acidobacteriota > Terriglobia > Terriglobales > Terriglobales bacterium. Next base: position 37,142 of record DASTZZ010000111.1, on the reverse strand, counting down.
TTTTCAACAATACGTGAATCTACGGCCTTGCAGACTCTTGCCCGGAATTGATACCCCGCTGAAAGATTTTCTGCCAGGACAGATCGATTTCTGCATTGTCCGGGAAAACAACGAGGGCGAGTACTCTGAAGCGGGCGGCCGTATGTTTCGCAATACAGCCGAAGAGATAGTGATCCAGGAAAGCGTGTTTACCCGCAGAGGCTGCGACCGCGTAATGCGTTTCGCGTTCGAACTTGCGCAGAAGCGCAAAAAGCACGTTACGTCAGCCACTAAGTCAAATGGCCTTGTGTTCAGTATGCCATTTTGGGACGAGCGCTTTGTTGCCATGTCACGGGAGTACCCAGAGGTAAAAGCCGATCAGTATCTGATGGACATCTTGAGCGCACATTTCGTACGTCACCCGGATTGGTTTGATGTTGTGGTTGCATCGAACCTGTTCGGCGATATTTTGTCCGATCTGGGCGCTGGTGTCGTTGGCTCAATGGGGCTCGCGCCGTCCGCGAATCTCAATCCGGAACACGAGTTTCCATCTATGTTCGAACCGGTGCACGGATCGGCTCCTGACATTGCGGGCAAGCAGATTGCCAATCCTGTGGCGCAGATTTGGTCAGGGGCGATGATGCTTAGTCATTTGGGACAATCCGCCGCGGCTGACGCGATTGAAAAAGCCATTGTCGATGTACTGGCAAGCGGCGAGGTGCGGACTCCCGACATCGGAGGAAATGCGCGTACCAGCGACTTAGGAGAGGCTATCGCCGCACAGATTCAGGTAGGTGTAGGCGCGAAAAAGAATTGACCAAATCCCGCCGGTCTTTTCCCTATAGCTCTTAAGCTTTCCTTAATGCTGACATTGATAGATCTATGTCGACATTCCAATGAATGTGAAAGACTACCTGCGCCGGACTCCCGGAAAACTAACACTGCTGGCGACAATGCTCGCCGCGGCGAGCTTCCCGGCTTTAGCCCAGAGCGTAGTCTCCGCCGAGCATACACAAGCGCAGGCCAGCGCGCAGGCTTCGCAGAACGCACCGCAGGTGATCACGCTGCAGGACGCGCTGAAGCGCGCGCGGCAGCTGGACCCCACCTATCGCACGGCCCTGACCGCCGCCGGCATCGCGCATGAAGACCATGTGCAAGCGCGGGCAGCGCTACTGCCGGGTGTGAGCGCGAACACAGAATATCTGTACACCGAAGGAACGGGATCTCCCACTCCGCGGTACATCGCAAACAATGCTGTCCACGAATACGTAGGCCAAGGTAACGCGCACGAGGTAATTAGCGGAGCTCAATTCGCGGACTACAGCCGTACCTCAGCGGCTGCCGCAGCTGCGCGCGCCAACGCCGAGGTAGCGGCTCGAGGGCTGGTCGCGACGGTAGTTAAGACCTACTACGCCGAGGTGGTGAATCGGCGCAAGTACGCCAACGCGCAGCTTGCGGCCGACGAGGCGAAGCGATTCTTTGATCTCACACAGAAGCTAGAGCAGGGCGGAGAAGTGGCGCACGCCGATGTGATCAAAGCCCAGCTCTCGGCCAACGACGCGCAGCGTGCGCTTCAGGATGCGCGCCTGGCAATGGATAGCAGTCACCTCGATTTAGCGGTGCTCATTTTTCCAAACTTCAATCAGGATTTTTCCACAGTCGACGACCTGCGGCTTCCGCCGCCGTTGCCGCCGATGCAGGAAGTTGAACAGCAGGCAAGGAGCAAAAATCCCGAGCTATACGCCGCCATGCAGAATGCACGGGCTGCGGGTTTGGCTGTACTGAGTGCTAAAGCTGCGTATCTCCCGTCGCTCACGCTCGATTATTTCTACGGAATCGATTCCAACCAGTTTGCGGTGTACAGCAACACGCCTGACGGCCGTATCCGTAACCTCGGTTATTCGGCCAGTGCGACTCTGAATATTCCAATCTGGAACTGGGGTGCGACGCAGAGCAAGGTGCGGCAAAGCGAGCTCCAACGGGAACAGGCTCAGATCGAGTTATCCGCCGCGCAGCGTAGGCTGATCGCCGAGTTGAAGAGCTTCTACGCCGAGGCCGAGGGTGCGCGGATCGAACTCGACGTCCTGGCGCAGTCGGCCGATCTGGCTGGGGATAGCGTGCGGCTTACGACCTTACGTTATCAGGCGGGTGAGGCCACCGCGCTCGAAGTTGTTGACGCGCAAAATTCTCTCGTCGCCGCACGCAACAATTACGACGATGGCGAAGCCCGCTACCGGCTGGCAATCGCTAATCTCCAGACTTTGACCGGGGTCTTTTAGATCATGACCATTCGCCCAACTTTGGTCCGCACAGGTGCCGCTGTGGCATTGGTGGCCGCCATGTCGCTCACCGGCTGCTCGAAACAGGAAGCTGAGCCCCAGCCGTTAGTTTCTGTGCAGGCGGCCCCGGTGAAACAGGGCAGCATCTCGCAGGTGATTACGGTCGACGCCGTTCTCTTTCCCATTGACCAGGCGCCTATCGTTCCAAAGGTCAGCGCGCCGGTTCTTGAGGCGCATGTAAAACGTGGCGAGAAGGTGCATAAAGGGCAGTTGCTTTTAACTCTGGAAAACAAAGATTTAGCCGCGGCGGCCGAACAACAGCGTGGCAACTTGGAACAGCAACAGGCGCAGTACGAAATCGCCACGAAGAACGCCGTTCCCGAAGAGGTACAGAAGGCTGAGGGTGACGCCGAGGCTGCCAAGGAAAACCTGGACGCGCAGCAGTCACTCTATAACAGCCGAAAGTCGCTGCTCGGGCAGGGAGCCATTGCACGTAAGGATTTCGATGCTGCGGCGGTCGCGCTAGTCCAGGCCAAAGCGCAATATGAGCAGGCACAAAAGCATCTCGCGGGACTTCAGTCCGTAGGCACGCAGCAGAACCTTGCTTCGGCACATGGCCAGCTCAGTGCTGCAGAGGGTGCATCCAAAAGCGCCGATGCTCAGCTTGGGTATTCGGAAATTCGCAGTCCGATTGATGGCGTGGTGACCGATGGCCCCTGGTATCCAGGAATGATGCCCCAACAAGGCGCGCCGCTGGTTACGGTGATGAACCTGTCGCAGATGGTCGCCAAAGCGCACATTCCGCAGAACCAGGCCTCGCTACTGAAAAAGGGCGACACAGCGCTGATCACCGTGCCCGGCGCCGAGGAGCCCATAAAGGGAAAAGTCACGCTGATTAGTCCGGCGCTCGATCCGGGAAGCACGACGGTCGAGGTCTGGGTACAGGCTCCGAACGCCAAGGGGGAGATGAAGGCGGGCGCCTCAGCGACGTTGTCGATGACAGCGAAGACCGTGCCCAACGCTCTAATCGTTCCCGCGGACGCGGTAGTCACAGATGATGACGGAAAGAAATCCGTGATGGTGATCGGCAGCGACAGCCTGGCGCATAAGTGCGATGTGCAAACAGGTATCCAAAGCTCCGACGCGGTGCAGATCACGAACGGCGTGAAGGCAGGCGAGCAGCTGGTAAGCGTGGGTGCCTACGGCCTGCCCGACAACACCAAGGTCAAGGTCGAAGCTCCGCCGGTTCCGGGTAAAGAAGGTGATGACGAAAAAGACAAGGGAGACGAGGGCGGAAATTGAAGCAAGACATGGCCACAAAGATCACAGCCATTGATGAACCTCGCCTGGCTCCTCCGCCGTCAGGAGACTACTGGTTTTCGCGGCTTTCCAAGCCGCTGATCTTCCTCATCATTGCGCTGGCGATTATCGGCGCGTATGTGGCCTTCACCATTCCGGTTGCGGTTTTCCCGGAAGTGAACTTCCCACGCATCATCATCGGCATCGATAACGGCGTAATGCCGATCGACCAGATGATGGTCACCATCACCCGTCCTCTCGAAGATGCTGTAAACAGCGTTCCCGGATTGCGACGCGTGAACTCGATCACCAGCCGCGGCTCGGCGGAAATCGATCTTTTTTTCGATTGGAACGTGGACATGGTCACCACGCTACAGCTCGTAAACTCGGCGGTCGCGCAGGTCCAGACTGAACTGCCGAACACGGCAAGAATCGACACTCATCGCCTCACCTTCGCCAGCTTTCCCATTTTGGGCTACAGCCTTACTTCAGACACGGTTCCGCAAAGCAAGCTTTGGGAACTTGCCACCTATGAACTCAAGCCGCAAATCAACCGCTTGAATGGCGTGGCGACAGTCGTAGTCCAGGGAGGTGACGAGCCCGAATACCTGATTACGCCCGATCCGTCGAAGCTGTTGAGTGCGCAAGTCACCGTTCAAGACATTCTCAATGCGGTTGGCAAGACCAATCTCGTCGATTCGCCCGGCTTGATTGAATCGAATCATCAGCTCGTGCTCGGCCTGGTGAATGGACAGGTACGCAGTCCGGACCAACTCGGGCAGATCGTGATCAAGGCAAACCAGGCAGGCGTGCCCGTGCACATTGCCGACGTCGCGACCGTCACCAACGGTGTGAAGCCGAAGTACACAATCGTCACCGCCAACGGCAAGCCGGCTGTACTGCTTTCCATTAACCGGCAGCCGGACAGCAATACGGTAGTGGTCGCCGATGAAGTCAATGCCAAAGTCGCCGAATTGCGCAAGGCGCTGCCGCCCAGCATCAAGCTCGTTCCTTACTATGACCAGTCCGGCTTGATTCGCGATTCCATTAGCAGCGTGCGCGACGCAATCCTCATTGGCCTGGTGCTCGCATCGATTGTCATCGTCATCTTCCTGCGCGACTGGGGCAGCTCCGCCGTCGCGGGCCTGGTCATACCTATCACGATCGTCATCACTTTCATCGTCTTGAAGTTCATGGGAGAGAGCTTCAATTTGATGACGCTCGGCGGACTAGCCGCCGCCGTGGGTCTCGTCATCGACGATGCCATTGTCGTGATTGAAAACATCGCGCTGCACCGGGACCTTGGACAAAGCAGACTGCAGGCGATCTATCACGCACTGAAAGAAGTCACTGCGCCGCTGATTGGATCGACGATCACGCCGATCGTCGTCTTCCTGCCGCTGGTCGTGGTTCACGGAGTCTACGGAACCTTCTTCCGGGCGCTGGCGGTGACTATGGGAGTTGCGCTGTTCACGTCTCTCGCGCTGGCGCTCACCTGGACTCCGAACCTCAGCCAGTACTTCGTCAAGCGGAAGGCCACGCACGAGTTGAACGAAGAAGTCAGCGCGCAGTGGAGTGAGCGCGAGCGTCTTGAGCACATGATCGAGGCCGAAGAGGCTTCCTACGGAAAGCGCTTCCACGCCGTCGTAAATTTTTATGAACGCTGGCTACGTCGCGCGCTGGAGCGGCCGCTGTTTCTTGCCGGCTTAAGCGTGGTGCTGATCGTCGCTGCCTATCTGTCCTACCGCGCCCTCGGTTCGGATTTACTTCCCGCGATGGATGAAGGCGGATTCATCGTCGACTACATCATGCCTCCAGGGAGTTCGCTCGCCGAGACGAATCGCGTGATTACTCACGTGGAGCAGATTATCCGTTCTGAACCCGACGTCGAGAGCACATCGCGGCGCACCGGCTTGCAACTTGGACTTGCCGCCGTAACCGAAGCCAATACCGGGGACATTTCTGTAAAACTGAAAGCGGATCACGAGAAGTCATCGGAAGAGGTAATCGCCGACCTTCGCAACAAAATTAAGCAGGCGGAGCCCGAACTCGATACAGAATTTCCCGAACTGCTGCAGGATATGATTGGCGATCTGACTAGCGCCCCCGAACCGGCGGTGATCAAATTGTTCTCGCCTGACGAAGCCTTGCTGGCTAAAGTCGGCCCTCAGGTGGCGAACGCGATTGGCAAGATCCACGGGGTGGTCGATATCCAAGATGGGATCGAGGACACCACCAGTGGGCCCGCCGTGAACTATCAGATCGATCCAGCGACCACGGTGCGCGCGGGCTTTTCGCCCGATGAAGTTGCGATCGACGCTTCGGCCATCCTCGAAGGAGAACCGGCCTCTACTCCCGTTGTGGTAAACGATCGCGCCTATACCGTTCGGGTGCGCTTCCCAGCAGCCAACCGCGCCAGCATCGACGCGATGAACAATACGCTGTTGGTGAGCTCCACGGGGCACACTGCCACTTTGGGAACGCTGGCAACGGTCACTCAAATTCCAGGGCAGACCGAAATCCGTCGCGAAAACCTGCAGCGTGATCTGGAGGTCACTGCGCGCTTCGAAGGATTGGATCTTGGCAGCGGAATGGCAAAAGTGAAAGATGCGATTGCCAAGCTGAATCTGCCATCTTCAATTCGCGTAGAGTATGGCGGCCAGTATGCCGATCAGCAGCAGACTTTCAGTGACTTTGTCTTTGTCTTCGTGATGGCCTTTGTTTTCGTCTTTGTTGTGCTGCTGTTTGAGTTTCGCAGCTTCTCGGCGCCTGCGGCGATCCTCTCCTCGGCGCTGCTCTCGACTGCCGGCGTGTTCCTCGCGCTTCTTATAACGGGAACGGACTTTAGTGTCTCGTCGTTCATGGGAGTCATCATGGTCATCGGCATCGTGGCCAAGAACGGAATTCTATTGCTCGACGCTGAGCACGAATTCCGCCGTGCCGGCTTCCCACCTGAAGAAGCCATGATGCGCGCCGGACGTCGACGTTTGCGCCCGATCGCAATGACGGCCATCGCGGCCGTTGCTGGCATGCTGCCGTTGGCCTTTGCTTTGGGTGCCGGCTCGGAGATGCTGCAGCCGCTCGCCATCGCCGTGATTGGCGGCATTCTGATCTCCATGGTGCTGTCTCTGCTGGTCACTCCGGCGGTCTATTTCTATCTAACACGAAAACGGACACAGTCGCTCGATTTGCAGACGTTTTGATTTCAGTCGTTCGTCTGAAACTGTCTAGTGCCTTTGATCAGATATCTTCGCGCATTTTGCTAATGGATATTCGACATTAAGGTTCTCTTAATGTGTGCTGCGTTATTACAGCAAGCGCCAAAGAAGACAGCATTCATCCATGTACTAAATCTCCAAGCTAGGCACTGCAAAATGACTGCGAAGGTAGAACGTGGTCAAGTCTGGTCGAAAACTCATAAGCAGCAAATACGTTCGACCGAGGCATTTTGACGGCTTAGATATCGAGTTACCTCGTCGCGAATTGGAGGTGCTTCCTGAAGCTCGTTCAGACGTGCCTGTCGGATATCCTTCCCAGCGCCGGAAGGTCGCCAAAGTCGCGCTTTTCGATAACCCGCAGGTATAGGTTCGCAAGTTCTGAGCCTACGTGCGCCCAATCTGCGCCTGCACGCAGCGCATGGTATTTGCCTCCATCAGGACTCTCATTAAGGAAAGCTGAAGCGAACCTGAAGACAAGCTTCAGGTTTCTCTTAAAAGTTATTGTTGGCAAAGAAAAACATGCAGTGTCTGCGCATTTTCCTTGACTTTGTCCAAGACTCGGGGTCACAGTGCTGCCGCAAAACTTTGTCATAGCGACGAATTGCTTTAACAGCGGGCATGAAACGGCTGTAAGTTGGCGAACGTTCACCGCTGTCTCAAGTAGCGGATCACTGCTCAGCTTTCGCAAGGAAGTAGCTTCGGTTAAAAAGGGGGCGAGAACATGAAGTACCAACTGTGCGTGAGTGTCGGTCGAGGACTTTGCACGATCTTATTCGTCTTCAGTTTTCTATTCTTGAGCGTTCAATTGAATGCGCAGCTTACCGGCGGTACGCTCGTCGGAACGGTCACCGATCAGAGTGGAGCAACAGTACCAAATGCACAAGTATCCATTCACAACATAGCCACGGGAATTGTGACCAAGGTTACAACTAACGCCGCTGGTCTATACACAGCTCCAAATCTGTTGCCTGGCAACTACGAGGTCACCGTCACCAGCAGCGGCTTCTCGCAACAGGTGCTCAATAACATTTCGCTCACGGTTGGGGCTCAAAAGATAGTGAACGTGGCTTTGAAGGTTGGCCAAGTGCGGCAAGAGGTCGTGGTCTCCGATGCCGCGCCATCCATACAGTTGGCTACCTCATCAATCAGCGATGTTGTGGACGCGGTGACTGTACGCGAGCTGCCCCTCAATGGAAGGTCATGGACGGATTTGGCAACGCTGCAGCCAGGTGTGGCCAATCCTCAGCAGCAGCCTCCATTTAATGGCGGCAGGGGACAGCGTGGCTTTGGAAATCAGATTGCCATCTCCGGAAGTCGTCCGCAGGAGAACAATTACCGACTCGATGGGGTTTCAGTTAATGACTACTCCAACGGCGGGCCAGGTAACGTCGAAGGCGGAGCGCTCGGAGTCGATGCCGTTCAGGAATTCTCGGTGTTAACCAGCAGCTATCCAGCGGAGTACGGTCGCACGTCCGGCGGAGTTATCAATGCAATTACACGGTCAGGCACGAACAAACTGCACGGTGATGCCTATGAGTTTCTTCGTAACAATGCCTTAGACGCAAAGAATTACTTTGATGTGACGCGACCTGCCTTCCATCGCAATCAGTTTGGTGGATCTTTAGGTGGCCCCATGGTGAAGGACAAGGCCTTTTTCTTTGCCGACTACGAAGGTTTACGCGAATCGAAGGGAGGCACTGAATTGGATAAAGTCCCTTCCCAGGCCGCGCGCAATGGCCAACTGTCAACGGGAACCGTGACCGTGGATCCCGCTATCGCTAAGTTCATGAACGCGTTTTATCCCCTGCCAAACGGGACCTTGCTCTCGGGAGGCGATACGGGAACACTGACGGTTCCGATTCAGCGCCTGAATATAGAAAACTTTTTTACCACTCGTCTCGACGACAACCTCAGCAGTAAGGATGCCCTCCACGGAAGCTTTGTTTATGACAATACGAATCTCACCATCCCGGATGAATTCAACACCAAATTGCAAAGTTTTATTGTGGGAAGAAAGATTTTCACTGCCGAGGAGACGCACACCTTCAGCTCACAATTCTTGAATTCCGTCAGATTCGGCTTCGCACGAACTCCGTCCAATGTGGGAGCCACCAATGTCGCGATCAATCCCGCAGCAAAGGATGCATCATTCGGAGCGATTCCGACCCGTAACGCCCCGGATGTGGCTGTATCTGGCGTGACAGAGTTCACAGGAGGATTGGGCGCGCCTTCAAACTATAATTTTCATTATAACTCTATCCAAGGGTACGACGACGCGCTTGTGACTAAGGGCAAGCACTCGCTTAAGTTCGGAGTTGCAGTCGAGCGAATTCAGGACAACGTAACTGCTAAAACCGATAACAACGGTGTCTTTAGCTTTGGATCATTAGCGAACTTCCTGACAAACAAGCCAACAACCTTTAAGGGTGCGATTCCTTCTACTGTAACCGGGCGGAGTATCCGTCAGACGTTAATTGGAGGCTACGGTCAGGACGATTGGCACATACGCCAGAATTTGACTCTCAACCTGGGCTTGCGCTACGAGCTACTCACGCTTCCGACGGAGAACAATGGAAAGCTCTCTATTTTGCGCAACATTTCCGATCCTCAGCCTCACCTTGGCGAGCCATTCTTTCTTGACAATCCAACCGCGAAAGATTTTGAACCAAGAGTTGGTTTCGCTTGGGATGTGCTGGGCAATGGCAAGACAGCGTTGCGGGGAGGCTACGGTATTTTTGATGTTTTGCCGTTACCGTACCAATTCAACTTCGAGTATGTGTTTACCGCTCCTTTCTTCACGGAAGGAAAAGTTTCCTCGTTGCCCCAGGGAACGTATCCCACTGGAGCTTTCCCGTTAATTGCCGCGAACAAGTCGACGTTGCGACAAAATTATTCACCTTCGAATCCACCGCGCAACTATGTGATGCAGTACAACCTGAATCTTCAGCAGCAGTTTATGTCCACATGGGTAGCTACTGTGGCGTACGCGGGACAGAGAGGTATTCATCAGCCGTTCCGATCTGAAGACATCAACATGGTATTGCCGACCGCGACTCCCCAAGGATATCTGTGGCCTGTGAGCGGCGGAGTCAAGGTTAATCCGAATGCGGGAGTCATTCGTGGTTTGTTTTACGATGGGCACTCCTACTATGACTCTCTTGAAACCCAGCTATCGAAGCTGATGAAGCATGGCTTCCAGGCTCAGGTCGCATACACCTTTAGTCGGAACATCGATACGGGAACTTCCGGCGTCGCCGGCGATACGTTCAACAATTCGATACCCGGGCTGATGTGGTTCGACATGAAGTTGAACCGTGGGCTGTCGGATCTAAACGTCTCGCATAACCTGGTCGCCAGCTACACTTGGACGCTACCCTCACCCGCTGCAGGCGGAGCGATGGCATGGGCGGCGCGTGGATGGGAATTGGGCGGAATCTTCCGTGCCACGTCGGGAGTTCCGTTTAGCATTGCGGTCGATGGAGACCCGCTGGGACAAGGGTCGGACCACGCATACGATGTACCTAATCGGCTTAACACTCCAGGCTGCAGCTCACTCGTAAATCCTGGAAACCCTGTTCAGTACATCAAGACCAACTGCTTCGCGATGCCGACTGCTCCTAATCTTGCCTTCTACCAGGCAAACTGCAAGGGTGGCTCTGGGGCGACGGCCCTACCGAGTGATCCAGTGTGCTTGAATTTGCGAGGCAATGCGGGCAGAAACATCCTCGTTGGTCCCGGACTAGCGAATTTGGATTTTTCGCTTTTCAAGAACAATCGCATTCCGCGCATTTCAGAGCAGTTCAACGCGCAATTCAGGGTAGAGGTCTTTAACATTCTCAACCACGCTAATTTCTCTGCCCCAGTGGACAACAATACTTTGTTCGATCAAAGCGGCAACCCTGTTGGGAGTGCCGGCTTGATAGATTCTACTGCGTCCCCGGAACGCCAAATTCAGCTTGCCTTAAAGTTAATTTGGTAAGTTTATAGGCGATGTTCGGGTTAAGAAAAAAGGGCAGTCACGAAAGCTAACCAACCTTCGTGACTGCTTTTTCTTCTGTTCCTTACTTCAAGCACAAGGAGAGCGCGTTGATTAGTTCACGTTTGTTTTCTTACAACAAAGCCGCAGTCCTTTTCGTCATGTTTTCGTTTCTTGTGGCTGGATCATTCGCCTCGGCGAAGGACAAAGCCTCGAAAAAGAGTGCTGCGGGATCCGCGAATTTAAAGGTAAAAAGAGTTTTGCTGCTCGGGATCGATGGCATGCATGCTGTCGACCTTGAGAATTATGTACGCGCTAACCCTCAGTCGACGCTCGCAAAGTTAAAGAACATGGGATTTACGTATACGAGCGCGTCTACATCGAGACCATCTGATTCATTCCCAGGGATACTAGCAATAACAACTGGAGGTTCGCCTTACTCTGATGGCGTTTTTTACGAGATCAGCTACGATCGCTCTCTTTCACCGCCAGATTCCAAATGTGCTTCGAAGGGAACTGAAGTCGCGCTGGATGAAACTATAGACATTGATCCGGATGGCATCGAGGGTGGAGGTGGCGTCAATCCAGATAAGCTGCCAAAGGATAGTAGCAAAGGGTGCTCACCTGTTTATCCTCACGATCTGTTGCGCGTGAATACAATTTTTGAGGTCATTAAGGCCGCGGGAATGAGGACGGCCTGGTGCGACAAGCAGCCCGCTTACGAAATCGTGAACGGTCCTTCTGGGCATGGAGTGGACGATCTTTACACTCCCGAACTGCATCACAATGCCTCATCCAAGAGCTTAGAAAAAATCGAGGCTTTCGACGATCTCAGGCTCAAAGCTATCCTGAACGAAATCGATGGTAAAGATCACACCGGGACCCACGATGCTCCTGTGCCTGCAATTTTCGGGATGACATTCCAGGCCTTCACCGTTGGGGAGAAGCTCAAGGCGGGAATGGGATATACCGATGATGGCCGCACATTCAGCCCGGCGCTGCAAAGCGCGATAGAGTATACGGATAACTCGATCGGAAAAATTATCAAGGAATTGGATAGCCGTGGCCTACTGTCATCCACTGCTATTGTTCTCACCGCAAAACACGGGCAGTCGCCGATGGATGTTTCAAAGAAGGAAATTGTGGACGAGAGTATCATCCCCGGCATCGTTGACGGAGTACAAAAAGGACTCGCGGCTGAAATCACTGGTGATGACATCTCCATGATTTGGTTGAAGGACCAGAGTAAGACGGCGGATGTAGTAACTGCCCTCAATGCACACAGTAAAGAGGCGCACATTCGTAGAATCCTTTCTGGTGAGAGTCTGAAGCTCTTGTTCCGCGATCCACTTCAGGATTCCCGCTCTCCTGACATCGTGGTGTTACCCGACTTCGGCGTGATCTATGCCAAGCCGACCAATGGCACCATCGCGGAACATGGTGGCTTCAACGAGGAGGATCTGAATGTGCCCCTGCTGGTGGCGAATCCTGGATTGTCAGCGGAGGAGATCCACACACGAGTCCAAACAACGCAGATCGCTCCAACCATCCTGAAGCTGTTGGGATTGAATCCTGCTGCCCTTCAGGCGGTAGAGATAGAGAAGACGAGGACTTTGCCGGGGTTTTAGATAACCGTTCGGCAAACGGAACCGCCCGAGCATGCTGAGAAGGTGTGCTCGGGCGCACCCATTTTCGTCCCGCCCCGACCCGACGCAATGCAGCATCTACCTTCCTGCTGCAACCTCAAAAACTTAAGCTTGCATTAATTTAAGCGGTGATACGACTTAGAGCAGCGGTCAACGTGCGCAGCGGAGGGTGTGCCCTTGTTCTCATTTAGAAAAGCAATTGCACCGAACGTCGCGACTGTTAATGAAGAAGGCGTGAGCCGTCGGACGGTACTCAAGTACAGCAGTTGTCTCGCACTCGGAGCTATGGCTCCGCATCGCGTAGTGGCGACGGCGCAAGAGGGGCCAGCGGACACAAAAGCGAATTCTCCCGGCTCGGACACGATCATTGCGACGCTCAGCGAATACATGAGCGCCGCCGGTTCGCGGCAACTGCCGGAAGAAGTCGTCGAGAAGGCGAAGCACCACATCGTTGACACCATCGCCGCGATGGTCTCCGGAGTTAATCTGCCTCCGGCGCGAATCGCGTTAAAGTTTGCCGAGGCTCATCCGGGAGACAAGACCTGCACCATCGTTGGCTCCAAGCTGCTCTGCGGGCCGTTGGAGGCGGCGATCAGCAATGGCATGCTGGCTCATTCCGATGAGACCGACGATTCGCATGCGCCGTCGCACTCCCATCCTGGCTGCGCAATCGTGCCCGCCACGCTTGCCGCGGGTGAACAGTTTGGAATTGATGGAACGCGTTTCCTGCGAGCGGTGACGCTCGGATATGACGTAGGACCCAGGGTGCTGCTCACGCTGGGCGGTCTTCCGTTTCAAATGCAGACGCACCATAGCGCACACAGCATCTCGAACACGTTCGGAGCATCGGCTGCAGCTGCATCTGCTGCAGGTCTGAATGCCCAGCAAATGCGCTGGATCTTGAGTTACGCCGCGCAGCAGGCATCTGGAATCGCTTCCTGGCAGCGCGATACCGAACATGTGGAGAAGTCCCTGGTGTTCGGCGGCATGCCTGCGCGTAATGGACTTACTTCAACTCTGCTGATTCAACTTGGAGCTACCGGAGTGAACGATGTGTTCTCCGGCCCAGATAACTTTCTTGCGGCCTTTGCTCCCAATGCCGATCCGGAGAAGCTCATCGATCAGCTCGGCACGCGTTACGAGGTCACGCGCACCAGCATCAAGAAGTGGACGGTCGGCTCTCCCATTCAGGCGCCGCTCGATGCGTTGCAGGAAATCATGCAGCAGCATTCGCTCGATAAGGATCACATCAAGAAGGTGATCGTTCATGTCGCCACCAGTGAAGCCAAGACGGTCAACAATCGCGAAATGCCAGACATCAGCATGCAGCACATGATCGCGATCATGCTGATCGACCAGACTGCGACCTTCCAGGCGGCACACGATAAAGAGCGCATGAAAGATCCCGAGGTGCTGCGTGAGCGGCAGAAAGTCGTATTGGTTCCCGATGAAGCTTTAGAAAAGCTATACCCGCACAGAGTGAGCGTCGTCGAAGTGCAAACCACTGATGGCCGCACGTTCACAAAGCGCGTGGAAGCCGTGCGTGGCACGCCGGACAATCCTATGACGCGGGACGAGATTATCGCCAAGGCGAGAGATCTCATGAAGCCATTCCTGGGTGGAACCCAGACTGAGAGACTGATTCACGCGATCTTTGCCATCGAGGACAACAAAGATATACGCACGCTTCGCCCACTGCTGCAGCGCAGTTGAGGGGCGCGTCGGTGAGACTTTGATTTGCAGTCTATTAGGAGGATTTGGTGGCTACTCGCATTTTTTCTGACAAACTGCCCGAGAGCGATGCCGTCTTATTCTTTACTTGGGCTGCATTGTTAGTAGTCTGCTGCGTCGGAATTTCCTGCTCTTCCCACCGTAGTCAAAATAGCGCCGCGCTTTCTGGGCAGGTCTCTTCCCAACAAGAGGGAAATATGTCCGGAGTGCTAGTCGGTGCGCGCCGACTGGATAGTCCCATTACGGTGACGGTGGTTAGCGACAAAAATGGGAAGTATGTTTTCCCCGCAGGCAGGTTGGAGCCGGGCCGGTACAAGCTGTCAATCCGGGCAGCGGGATACGACCTGCAGAGTCCCAGCGAGGTGGAGGTCAAACCCCAGCAAGAGCAGACCAACATCGTCCTTGCTCCAACATCGGACCTGGCTTCGCAGCTTACTAGCGCAGAGTGGCTCGAGAGTATGCCGGGAACGAAAGAGCAGAAGAACGAGCTGTACCGTTGCGAATCGTGCCACACGCTGCAGCCGATTGTGCACAGCCACTACACCGCAGCTGAATGGCCTGCCGTTCTGAAGCGTATGCAGGGATGGCTCCCTCCAAGTACGCAGGAGTCCCCAATTCCAAACAGATTTGCTCCCAAAAAGGGTCCAGCGGATGCCGTCGAGTTCGGCAAGTATTTAGCAAGTATTAACCTGAGCGGTCGCGACAAATGGCCATTTGAGTTGCATGCGTTTGCGCGTCCATCCGGCAAGAACGCTCGCGTGATCGTTACCGAATACGACCTGCCGCGCACGAACAGCTACCCTCATGACGCTGCGGTAGCCCATGATGGCAAGGTTTGGTACAACGATTTTCAAAAGCCAATTTTCGGAGTTCTAGATCCCGCTTCAGGCCAAACGCACGAATGGAAGCTGCCGATTTTGAGGCCGGAAGATTCTGGTGGTTTGCTAACGATCAAACTGGATCAGACCGGCAAAGCGTGGCTGCCGCGATTCAAACAGGGATGTACGTTGACCGTTTTCGATCCGAAGTCTGAGACCTTTAAAAGCTGGACGGTAGACCCGAAGGACAACAACGAAAGAAGCAGCTGCGCTCACGTTGCTCTCGGGGCGCCCGACGATATCGTTTGGTTTTCCGACAGCGAAAACCGCAGAATGTACAAATTGAATACCGCTACTGGACATATCGACGGCTACAACTCGTTCCCCTCTTACAAAGGAGCCACTGGCATTGTGGCTGATTTTCACAACGCCCATGAGCATCGAACCTATGGCATTGGGACTGATTCCAAAGGAAATGGATATTTCGCCGACATCGCCGGAGGCAATATCGGTCGCGTGGATGTTTACACTGGGAACGTAACTCTATTCCCTACGCCCACGCCCGACTCGGGGCCACGGCGCACTTTCATGGATTCGCAGGATCGATACTGGTTCGGTGAAAACTATGCCAGCAAGATAGGCATGTTTGATACACGGACCAACCAGATGAAAGAGTGGACACCGCCGGTGCCGTGGTCGGGATGTTATCCCACAGTACTGGATCGCAATGGCGATGTTTGGACCGACGGGATGTCAACCGACTACGTTTATCGCCTGAATCCGTCAACCGGAGAGTTCACGTATTACCTGTTGCCTACGCTCGGCGCAAATCTGCGCAGAATCGACGCGGACAACTCGACGAATCCGGTAACAATTTGGGTTTCTGAGGTGCACCGCGGAAAGCTCGCAAAGATTGAACCGTTGCAATGACTGAGCAGGTGTATGCATAACTATCGTGAGTCATAACTCAAGATCGAGTTCGTCAATTACACGGCGAAGTAGGAGCAGACAGGTTCCATGCGTGTCCTGGTGATCGAGGATGAGCAGCGGCTGGCACAGAATGTGGCTCGCATTCTGAAGGAGAATGCTTCTTCTGCCGTCGATATGGCATTCGATGGCGAGGAAGGGCTGTTCCTGGCTGAGTCGAATCCTTACGATCTCATCGTGCTCGATTTGATGCTGCCGAAGCTGAACGGCCTGGAGCTGCTGCGAAAGTTTCGGAAAAATGGAGCCAAGACTCCGGTGCTTGTCGTGACTGCGAAAGATGAGAAAGAGTCGGTGATCGCGTTGCTGAACGCCGGAGCCGACGATTACATTACCAAGCCTTTCGATCTAGGCGAATTCGTGGCTCGAGCCAAGGCACTCATCCGCCGTGGCCTGGGCGAACACTCGACAGTCATTCAGATTGACGATCTGGAGCTGAACAGCACAGCACGCCGGGTTTTTCGCGGAGGTGAGCCTATCACCTTGACGCCGATGGAGTACCGGGTTCTCGAATACCTTGCGTATAAGCGCGGAGCTATCGTTTCAAAGACGGAGCTACTCGAACACTTATACGACTACAATTGGGAGAAATTCAGCAACGTGATCGAGGTTTACATCGCCGCCCTGCGCCGCAAGATCGACGGAATGAGTGAAGTTAAGCTCATCCACACTTTACGTGGGCAAGGATACAGCCTGCACGATGAGCGCACGGGTAGAGCAAAGGTTCGCAAATGAAGCGCTTCTCGCTTAAAAAGCGTCTGGTCGGCGCGGTTGTGCTATCGCAAGTGTTGCTCGCGTTGGCTCTGGTCGCGGTTGCAAGTTGGTATGCCAGATATCATCTGCGCTCCGCTTTTGACGTGAATCTCGAAGGTCGCGCGCTGAGCGTTGCGGCGCTGGTCTATTACCGGGATGACCACGTGCCCGGACTATTGTTTGACAGCAGCAAGATTCCTCCATCCTCCCACCATACTCATAAGGACATGTATCTGGTGCGAAGTGATCATGGAGACTTCGAGCAGCACTCGAACAATTATCCGCCAGGATTTATGGAGCAGATTCCGTCCGACGCTCGGTACTGGAACTTCGAGGATCAGGGAGAGCCTTATCGCGCAATCATATTGCGGAATGTTCCCATTTTGGACACAGAGCCAGGAGAGCCCCAGCCGCTTCCGAGACTGACGGTTATCTACGCCGCTCCGACGATGGACATCCGGCAACGTATCACCGCCCTGGCTGTGGCGATCGGCATTAGCAGTGCGATCCTGGTACTGCCAACGATTCTGCTCGCAATCTTCAATATTCGCCGTACGCTGGTCCCGTTGAATGATCTGGCCGAACAGGCGAAGAAAATCTCCGTTCAGAATTGGGAATTCAAGCCGACGGAAGAAGCCAAAGCAGCAGTAGAGCTCGAACCTTTGATTGGCGCCATGGAAGCGGTGCTTGCGGGCCTGCAGCGCGCTTTCACTCAACAGCGCGAATTTCTTGGCGATGCCGCTCATGAACTCAAGACGTCGCTGGCCATTTTGAAGTCCACGCTCCAGTCGGTCATGAATCGTCCCCGCGATCCGCAGGAGTACAGAGAAGGTCTGGAACAAATCAGCGAAGATAGTGACCGCCTCGAACAGCTTCTCAACCGCATGCTCCGTTTGGCTCGCGTAGAACAGTGGGCAGCGGACGGAATCCACCGAGAGCTCGAGGTTGTCGATATTGCCTTGACCTGCGAAATGGCAATTGCCCGCCTTGCCAGCTTCGCCGCTGAGCGCGATGTCCAGATCGACTTTCTATCGTCAGAAATGGTCTTCATGCGCGCCGATGCAGGTGACCTTGAATTGGTCTGGCTGAATTTGCTTGAAAATGCTGTTAAATACAGCGCACCTGGATCGAAGGTGATCGTCGTGCTTGAGTCCGACAAGGACACCGCGACCGTTTCCGTTTCGGACAGCGGCATTGGTATCCCCGAACCGGAGCTCACGCACATCTTCGAGCGCTTCCGTCGCGGAGACCCGTCGCGTTCCCGCGCCACAGGCGGATTTGGCCTGGGACTCGCTATCGCTAAGTCGATCGTGCAAGCGTACAAGGGATCCATCTACGCCGAGAGCAAGATTGGAATGGGGACACGGATCATCGTTCAGGTACCTACATTGGCTGCAGGGTCGTCAACGAAAGTGGAGTCCTCTATATCAAAAATTGATGTGCCATTGGCCAGTTCTTAGCTCTTAAGCAAGCCTTAATGTTTCGATATGTATCTTCTGCGTCGAGAGCTTGCGGCGAGAGGATCAGCTCAACCATCCGATGCGCCTGAAAGCCTGCATGAGACGATTGCCCCAGGGCAATTAGGAATGCCCTACCTTCCACTGCGGCGCGACCCCGTATTTCCTGAAAGCGGAAGGAAATGGCGATCATCCGAAGTTGGTGTCGCCTATGAAGCGCATTCGACAATTTCATCTATGGCTCGGTATCTTCTATGCGCCGGTGATCATATTCTTTGCATTTACTGGCGCTTTGCAGACCCTTGGTTTGCATGAAGCCAATCCGCGTACTGGGGAGCCGCCACATGAATGGATCGCTTCGCTCTCGCAAATTCACAAAAACCAGCGGTTCCGCAAACCTACGCCATCGGAAGCTCGCGATCCTGGCGCTTTAATTCTCGCCCTTAAATATTTTGCTGTGCTTATGTCCGCTGGACTGATCGCCGCGGGCTTCCTCGGGATTTATATGGCCTTTAAGTACAACCGTGACAAGCGGCTTGTTTGCGGGCTCCTTGTCGCTGGTGTCGCCATACCTCTTGTTCTATTGATCTGTGCAAACCGGGGAACACTGTTTTGAGGCGCTGATCACTGCTCCGCAGGTCTTTACCAGAAACTTTCAAATGATCGATTCTGGCGGCAATTCGTTTTAGTTTTTGTTAGGAGGGACGCACCTGCGAAGCTCATCCGGTGAGCGTCGCAGCGACGAATCGCCATCGCTCGTGAGCAACGGAGTCGAGGCTAATGGAGCGGGACGAGCCGAGTATTAGGACGCATCGCATCAATGGACATTTTGATCGTAGATGATGAATCGTCGGTTCGTGAGGTGCTGCAACTCTGCCTTGAGCGTTCCGGATACCGGGTGCGATCCGCATGTTCGGCTGCTGAGGCCTTCGCTCTGCTCGAAGGATATGTTCCCGAAGTGGTAATTTGCGATCTTCATCTCAGCGGAATGAACGGAAGAGACTTCTGCGTGACGATTTCAGACTTCTTGCCCACAACAAAGATCTTTCTGATGACGGGCGATGTGTCTTCACCAAAATCTTGTGCGAACTTCACAGTGATTCACAAACCGCTTTCGACCACATCCTTGATCAAGTTGATCGGTCCTTCACACTCGGAGATAGATGGCGCCGGCGATCTTGGAAAACGCGTCGAACACATTTCCGGTTCGGCGAAAAAGTTTGTGCTGGTGCTGAAATCGGGACCTCCGCGCTTCACTTTCATGGACTGGTATGAACTCGGCTTCGTTACAACCTGGACACGCCGCCCCGAGGAAGCGGAGCAGATCCTGGAAAGGCATGCTCACGACCTGCTTGCCATTGATCTTGGGAGCAATGTCGCTCAAGTGTCAGAGATTTGCGCACGATTTGAGAGGTTTAGGCCCCGGCTGCGGATCATGTTATTGAAGGATCCGGCCATCACTATGCCGAGCGAGCATTGCGGGGACCTCGTCGTCAGCAATCGTTCTTCTCGTGCGCACATCTATCGTCTGATTGCACCGCGAGCCCCATTGTGGAACTGCGCAGGCAGGTCGTGAATATCAGCCAATGGACATTGCTTGAGACTGGCTCTTTCTGCACAGCCGGCTTTCGGCAGACCTGGCAAAACGCGGTGCACTCATGAGGCGCGGGCGCGTTACCAGTTCAGTTTGAGCGCAACCTGGATTTCGCGGTTTGCGACCTGCGTCGCTGTGATCAATCCTGCGCCCGACACCGGAGTGCCACCCTGGTCGAACACTTGCAAGTGCTGTAATGGCGGTGCAAAGTTCGCATGGTTTAGCACGTTGAAAGACTCCAGCCGGAATTGCAATTGAACTTTTTTACCGCGCGGCTCAAGGTTAATGTTTTTGAAAATGGCTGCATCGATGGTCCAGAGTCCTGGACCAGTCAAGATGTTTCTGCCCAAATCTCCGCGCACGTTTGCCTGCGCCGGAAACGCAAGACACCCGGTCTTGATGTAAGCGTTGGGATCTCCTGAATTGGTTAACGTATGACATCTCGGCGCTTCCACTACGTTCGGAACGTCAGTGCCCGCGATCGCCATTTTGGTGCCCAACGGATCACCGCCGATGATCGGCGTGAACGGTACACCGGACTGGGCCTTAATCACGCCGCTCAACTGCCAGCCTTGGACCAACTTCTTTTCAATGCCTGTTGCCGTGCTCGGTGCAGGTACATCCCAAATGAAATTGGCCGATAGCACCTTTGAAATATCGAAGTCAGAGCGACCGCGATTTGCGCGCGGCGCGAACCATAGCAGGCCAGCGACGGAATTGTCGTATTGGTCCGCGGTTATGGTCGCCGATGAGGTATCGATGCTCTTGCCCCAGGTAAACGCAGAGTGCAGTTGCAGTCTGCTACGAATCGTCTTTGAGACCTGCAATTGAAGAGCGTTGTAGGTGGACGACGATCCCCAAAATAAGCCGCTGATCCTGCCGAAATCCGGATTGATGCGCTGGCCGTTCTCCGGATACATATAGCCGGCGGAAGTTAGTGTCGGCAGTACGGTGTCGAAATCATCCACACGGAAGGGCTGATGAAGGCCCCGCGATCCCACATATGCGATGCTGCCGCCAAGGCGGCTATTGTTTTCGAGCGAAGCGCCAAGCATCCACTGCATCACGTAATTTCGGCCGGGGTCCGGCTGCACATAGGTCGCGCGCAGGTTTTCGGGCGAGCCTGACGCCTCCTGATACGCCAGTTGCGGAAACGAACCCGGAGAGAGAAACGTGTCGTTGAGCGCTCCGTTAAACGGCGTTGCAAACGGAGTAATGATCGAGAATTCGTAAGGCAACGGCAGAACGTCGAAGATGCCGAAGCCGGAATGAACGACGACGCTGTTGCCGAACGGGCTCCACGCCAGGCCGACTCTCGGTTCAAAGTTTCTCAGCGTTGGATTGCTAAAGTACGGGCTGCCAAGACGCGGCTGCGCAGACGTTAGCTGCGGCAGATTCGAAATGTAGCCATGCACCTCCGTGGGCACGGTCGCCATCTCGTAGCGCAGGCCCAAATTGGCCGACAGCGTGTCGCGAATATGCGCCGTATCGTCAATGTAGGCCCCAAAGAGCGTCTGCCGTGTGCCAAATGTGTTCTGCGTGTTCGGCAGTTGCGCTTCAAAATTCTGCGGCGAGTTGGTTAAGAATGCAGCTAGCGAGCTGAACTGGAAATCTCCGTTCGTTGAAGCCAGCAGTAACTCGTTGTCCTGCATGCGCTCGACATTGGCTCCAAAGCGGATGGTGTGAACGCCGCGAATCAGAGTGTTGTCCTGGTAGGTTTGGAACGAATTCCACCAGAACGATTTGCTGTGGCTCGAAAAACCCGCCCGATCCGCGTTAGGACCGCCGGAGAAATCGGTTAAGCCAGGAACTCCTGCAACTCCTCCGACGAATTCCGATGGCACAAATGCAAAAGACTTGTCTTCCAATGCGGGATTGAGGGCACGCAGGAAGCCGCCATCCACGGCGACGGCACGCACGAAACCAAAGCGGCCGGAACTCAGGAACTGAGTACTAAAAGGATGTGAAATCTGCAACGCAACGAGCTGCCGGTTCGCCACAACATCGGAGAGGGACTCGTCGAACGAGTCGGGCTGTACGATCCTCGATGAGTCACGCGTGTACGTGCCGAAAATCGCGCTCTTTCCCAGATTGGTATCAACTCTTGCCGTCAAGTAGTTCTCGGTGGTGACCTGTTGGGCCGCAAAAATGAAAAAGCCGAGATCGCCAGGGCTGATCACTCCCGCGTTGGGGAGCGGATAGAAGGCATTGAGAAATCGCTGAACGGCTGGGTCCACACTGATAACACCGGTCGAGAGCTGCCCATCCCGAGCGGCAACGGACGGGACGGTGTCGACGTGCGTAATGCCGAGCGACTGGCGCAGTCCTTCGTAGTCGGCGAAGAAGTACAGGCGATTCCGCACTGCGGGGCCGCCAAAGGAGACGCCGAACTGGTTGCGACGAAAAGGCGGTTTCTGTGTATCGAAATAGTTCCGGGCATCGAGCGCGCTGTTGCGAAGGAACTCGTAGACGCCACCGTGGAAGCTGCTCTCGCCTGATCGAGTGACAGCGTAGATCACTCCTCCCGAGGTGCGGCCATATTCAGGCGGATAGTTGTTGCTGAAGACTTGTACCTGCTTGACCGCATCAATACCCAGCGCTGCGCCAAGTACACTTCCCGGAGCGCCATTGGCATAATCGCTCACCGAGATCCCATCCACGAGATATGTGTTTTGTTCTGGGCGTCCTCCGGAGATGCTAACGGCCGAGCCAAACCCGCGCTGTGCCACATGTCCCGAAGAGCTATTCGCTGTTTCCACGCCGGCGACTCCGGCCTTGAGTGTTGCCAGTTGCGTCCAATCACGCCCATTCAACGGCGTGTTAGTTACAGTCTTATCGGCTGAAGCGGAGATCGGTTGCAACACCACGTCTCGGAGCAGCCGGCCGGACGTTATCGAAACCGCGGTCTGCTGCGGTACGAAACCTCTTGCTGAAACCGTCAGAAGATATTGTCCACGGTCGAGGGCGGTGAAAATGAAACTGCCCGAGCTGTCGGTGCGCAAGCAGGTAGTTCGATCACTTGGGATGCTTTTCACGCACACGAGTGCATCGGAAACTGGGCCAGCCGAGGCCCCCGTAACAGCTCCTTGTAACTGAGCGGCCCGATCTTGGGCAGATAAAGGGAGCGTCGACACAAGCAAGACGCAAGTGACAAAATGCGAGCTGGCTGCGAGTCGCTGCAGGACGCGCGCTGACCCCGGCTGTAATCGGCTTCCCGCATCCCTTTTGCTGATGCACACGGAAGCCTCCTCGGACGCGCACCACGGCTGCCGCTGAAGCTGACCCGGCTGAGGATGCGCGGAGCAGATTTAGCACGCCAAACCTTAAGGGAACATGAAAATTGATGAATGCCCGTCGTACAAAGTTCCCACTCCCGCGCAGGAATGAGCATCGCGTCTAGATATTGTGATCTCTTACTGCGCTTTTCTTAGCTCGCCCCGAGGGGAGGTGGACACCCATGGCCGTTTCAGGGCACAAGTCAAGAGAGATCGTCGCCGCTTGCGCGAATTTAGGTAGCCGCGCAGCGATTGAGCTTCCGACGTCCTGACCGCCCATTAGCGTGTTGGATGTGAGAGGACCTAGCGATGGGAAGGGCAATGGCGGGGACGACGGGGCTCGAACCTGCGGCTCTGCCGTGACAGGGAAACCACGTGATGTAATCACTTCAAATTAAACGATGTCGGCATGCACAGTTTGGAACGAAATGAATCCTCAGTCACTGTTATGGTCCCCTTAATGTACCCAGATGTGGGGCTCGGCTAAGTTAACCTTTATGACCCTCAGGTCTGGGTTCTCCTGAATCATCCCGATTCGGAACCTGTGTGAAGATGCTTTTCTGCAAACCTTCGCGGGACTTAAGGATGTGGAACACGAGCCCTGGCACGTTCCAAGTGAATGTTGCCGAAGCGAGGGGCTTCGCATTCTGTGTGGAAACGCGCGTCGCGCCAGAGATCTAACACCGCTTTAGCTTGCATCATCGCAAATCTCGCCTGAAAGAATGCTGTACAGAGTGGATCTGCTGATTCGTAAAATTTCTGCCGCTTTCAATTTATTTCCATGCACCGCCTGCAAAACCTCGTTCACGTGCTTGCGCTGAGCTTCCCGCAAAGACATGAGCTTGAATTCTTGAGCGCTGTCGAGTTGCGGGCGCAGGTTTCTGAGATGCGCTACGTCGACGAGCGCGTCCTCAGACATCATGCAGGCCCCGGCGATGACGTTTTCCAGTTCACGCACGTTGCCCGGCCAGGCGTGTTCCGCTAGCACCTTCTGCGCTCGCCGGCTGATGCCGGAAAATTTCTTTCCATACTGTCGGGAATACTTTTCTAAGAAATGCAATTCAAGAAGCGGGAGGTCCTCCATTCGCTGGCGAAGGGGAGGCAAGATCACCTGTGCCGCGGAGAGACGGTAGAAAAGATCTTCCCGAAAGCGGCCTTCTGCAACCTCGGCGCAGAGATCGCGATTGCTGGCGGCGATGACTCTGAAGTTGAGCTTGCGCAGGCGCGCCGATCCGAGCCGCTGGATTTCGTGACTCTGCAGAACGCGCAGCAGCTTGGCCTGCATGGCAATTGACATTTCGCTGATTTCGTCGAGAAATATCGTTCCCTGATCGGCGCGCTCAAAGAGTCCAGGCGTGTCCTGGAATGCGCCGGTGAAAGTTCCTTTTTGAAAGCCGAAGAGCTCGCTTTCGGCCAGGGATTCGGGCAGGGCCGCGCAGTTGCAGACGATGAAGGGCCCTTTGCGCACCGGGGAAAGGTGGTGCAGGGCGCGAGCCACCAGTTCCTTTCCCGTTCCCGAAGGACCGCTCACCAGCACCGTCCCAAAATGGGGCGCGATCCGGCTGATCTTGTTGAAGAGGTCGAGCATGCGCGGACTTCGACCCACCATTCCCTGGAAGGTGAAAGAAGACAGCAGCTGGGCGTCAAGTTTCCGCGTGTGCCGCTTCTGCTTCGCCGCACCTAGCGAGCGCGCAACCCGATTGCGCAGTTGTTCGATCTCGACCGGCTTCAGCAGAAGTTCCGCCGCTCCTTTTTGTATCGATTCGAGCGCGAGAGTTGGCGAGTACTCTTCGGAAAGAACGATGATCTCAACCCCGGGATCGAGGGCCGAGATCTGCTGCAACAGGTCCATGCCGTTGCTGGCGATCAAATCGAGGCCGAGGATTACAAGGCTGGGATGGTGTTGCTGAAAGAGGCGGAGACCGGTTTCTGCATCCTGGGCCGCCGCCACCGTGATCGGCATGTCGGCGAAGATCTCCGGCATCAGCTTCTCGACGTACTCCCGATCCTCGATGACCAACATCGAGAAAGACGGGGGCGGCTCAAGGGCAATGGTCATGGCAAAAAAATGGGCATCAAGTTAGAACACGCAACTCTATCATCCGGTGGTGCAGGCCTGCGAAGCTTTGAGTTCAAGTGGTACGCGAGGCTTTACGTTCAAGTGGTGCATTCGGTTTCGTTCTTCACGCTGTTCTTGCCGTTGCTCAATCAACGTGATGAGCCGCCGCCTTTTGCTGCGCCGGTGCGCAGGGAATGCCTATGCGCTTCGCCTCCTTCCATTCCATGTCTCCCCTGAAGTATTGCCACATGCCCTGAAGACGCCACCACATATTCAATTGCCGATAGGGAAAATGTTCGATGAAACAGTAGAGGATGAGCTTGGCGACATGACGCCAGCGGTTGTAGCGGCGATACGTCATCTCCTCGAGAAGTATCGCGCCGATGGAAATCAGCGTGGCGAATGCATATCCGTAAAACATGATTTCAAAAAAAACGTTAAAGCGCAGCGCATGCAGTAGCCAAGCTGCCGTGATCGACAGATATCCCAGAAGCTCCACCACAGGTTCAAAGAGTTCATAGACCCACAGATAAGGAAGCATGATCGACCCCAGTCGCCCGTATCGACGCTTGAACAGCATGTCCCGATTGGGCCACAAGACGTCGAGCAGACCTTTCTGCCAACGCGCCCGCTGGCGCGCCAGCGAGCGCAGATCGTTGGGTACCTCAGTCCAGCATGCAGGGTCGGGCACGAACATGATCGAGTAGTTTGTGCCTTCTTCCAGCAGCTTGCGGTGCATTCTCACCACCAGGTCGAGATCCTCTCCGATCGCGCTGGTGCGAAATCCGCCGATGCGCCGCACCAGCTCGGTTTTGAAGACGCCAAATGCGCCGGAGATGAGGGGCAGCATCTTGAACATGGCCCAGCCCTCACGCCCGATGAGAAAGGCGCGCAGGTACTCGATGATCTGCAGCACCTCCACCGGCGATGGCGGCAGGTGAACGTGGGCGATGCGCGCACCCTCGACCGAGCATCCGTTCAAAATACGGACGATGCCGCCGATTGCGACCACGGGCGCGTCGGAGGCGGTACGAAGGCCGGACATGATGCGCAGCAGCGCATCGTTTTCCAGCAGCGAATCGGCGTCGATGACACAGACATACTGTCCGCTCGCCAGGTTGAGGCCGCAGTTGACGGCGTCGGCTTTGCTGCGCCGGTTTTCTTTATCGACTACGAGAAGCGCCGGACGCGTATTGCTGGCGTAGATGGCCCGTACCGGCCCGCTGGGGCACTCCTGGAAATACAGTATGTTGGCCGGGCGGAGCTGAAAGGTGTCCTGGAGTAACTGCAGCGTCCGGTCAGTCGATCCATCGTTCACGACCACGACTTCCAGCTGGGGATAATCAAGATTCAGTAGAGCTTCGACGCTGGCAATGATGCTCGCCGCTTCGTTGCGGGCCGGGCAAATAACGGAAATCGGCGGAGTAAAAGGGGAGCTGGTGATCAGGTCGAGGCCGCGCGTCGAAAGCCGGTCGCGGTGTCTGGAGGTCGAGATCAGCGCAGCGATCAGCAACACGAGGTACACGCCATTGGAGAGCAGATAATAAGCGAAAAAAAAGTAGCTCAACCACAGCAGCATCTCAAGCATTGCCCGCCATCACCTCGTTTGCACCTTGTCGCGCGTTGCGCTGTTGCTCGATCTGACGACGCGCCTCCTCGACGGCGCGGAGCAGGTTTCGTCCGCTATCGGAGATCAGGGCCTGCTTGTCGCTGAGCTGCAACATCAGCCCGGAGCACTGGCCAATGCGCTCCAGCTCGGAGATCAACGCATGCAACGCGTATTTGTCGCCGGTAGCTGCAACTCGATCGACGATCACCGGAAGCAGATCCCTGGGCAACTGGGCGAGAGCCGAGGCGGACCGGTGCCGCACCGTGCGATTGATATCGCAAATGGTCGACAACAATGCCGGCAGGCTGGCGGGATGACGAAATGCGGCGAGGGAAACGACCGCCCTTAGCCGCACAAACCAGATTTCGTCCATGGCCAGCTCGGAGAGAGCCGCAATCCCCACCAGGGGCTCGGCATGTGCCAAACCGCGCGCCGATGAAGCGCGAATCTCCGCGTCCGCATCCTTTGCCAATATGGCGAGATCATGGGCGACCTCCGGATTAGCGACTTCTCCGAGAATTCGCGCCAGAAACAGATGCGTGTTGCTTTCCAGATGCAGATAAGGAACGAGCAAGTCGGGTCGGGCACGGCAGCAGCGCAGCAGTGCATCTTTGATCGAGACCTGCGATACCTTCAGCGTTCCCGATGCCAGGCACTGAAGGATGACGACCGCGGCTTCCGCCGTTCCCATGTAGCCGAGCGCGCGAATCCCGGCATCCTGGATCATTCGATCCTGGGATTCGGCGGCGTCGGCCAGCAGGTCAAGGACTTCAGGGAGTCGGCTGCGGCCCAACACCAGGAGCGCCTCCCGTCTCTGATGTCGAGCGCCGGACGATGCCTGCCAGATGCGTTTCTCCAGCAGCCCGGAGCGGCGGATGAACTCCTGGATTTCATGGCCGTGCGGTTCCGAGCAATTCCCAATTCGGTCCAACACCAGGCGCTCGACAACCGCACGTTTGAATCGGTTTCGCCGCCAAGCGTCCACGGCGATGTCGGCGCTCAATAATTTCTTCCAATCACGGCGGAAGGCGAATGCCAACGCGTCCAGCCGGCGAAAATAGAAATCGCGATAGAGCCGCCGCATGCCAATGAAGACCAGCAGCGACAGAATGCTTCCCACGCAGATAAGCGCCGCGCGAAAGGCAAAGGTCGCCAGGGGGCTAGAAGCGGAGCTCATATCCCACACTGGTATCGATTTCGATTGCTCCATGGGAGCGCTGCTGATAAGCGGCGGAGGCTGAGAACTCCTGTGCCCTGCTCAACGAATAATGCACTCCACCGGCATAAGTACGTGCGGAGATCTGCCCGATCTGATCCTGGTTGGAATAATTCTCGGCTCCGGTCCCTGCGCCGATGTCGAGGCGTAGTCGAGAGAGCGCAGGAAGCGAGAGCTTGAGAAACAAAGCGGGCACCCAGCTCGCCCCGGCGTTCGCGAATCTGGTTCGCGCAGCGTTGCCGGAAACTGTGCACATCCAGTCTCGGGACAGATACCCAATCGCGCTTCCACCCAGCACCATGACCTCCGCGCTGTCGAACCAGATGGAGGCGGAGTGGGCCACGAACTCCATGCCTTTCAGAGCGCCGGCATGAAAACGCGTCCCATGGTCATAGTCGAAAGCGAACTGGCGAACAGGAGCGATCTGCTGCTGATTGGCAGCAGCAAAAGACGCAGCCAGCGACTGGTCGGCGGAGATGCGGTAGCTTACAGCCGTCCCCCATTGTCCGGAGGATTCCGAGAGTCGCCGGTACGAGGTCGCCAGCAGCCGAGAGCTCCAGCGGGAATTCCACCTTACCCCGAATTCAACGACCTGGGTCTGCGCAGCCGAGGAATAACTAAACAAATCAGTTTCGCTGCCGAGCCGAAGTGAGTAGCGGTAGAGATCGGACTTGGCTGCTGCCCCCGCGGCAGGGACCGAGTCTCTGGAAGAATCCTGATCGTGGATCGCCTGCTGGTTGCGCCGGCGGCGTTGTTCGATCTCGAGACTGGCCGGCCGCAGCCGCTGCGCGCGCTCCAGCACGGCGGAGGATTCGTTTACCTTTCCTTCCCAAAACAGAACATCGGACAGACCGATCGCGACGTCGGCGTCGTCCGGCGCCTGCAGCTCCACCTGGCGATACAGGGCCTCCGCCTCAACCAGATGCCCGGTCCATGACAGGATGCGTGCCCGCCACGTGCTCGCCTCCAGGTCCGCCGGCTGAACCGCGAGCCTGGCGCTCACGGTCGCGGCGGCGGCGGAGAGATCATGTGCCGCGACCTGCTCGCGAACTCTGACCAGCCAGTCAGAATCATCGGCAGCTTGAAGATGCCCGGGCAAACATAGACTGAGCCATAACGCTGCCCAACAGGCGCCATGAAGCACGGCTCTGGTGCTACCCGGTTCTGAGCTAATCACTGGCATGGTTTTCATCTTCACGCCGCTCCCTTACCAAACACCTCGGGAGCAGAAGCGAGAACAAAGATTCTTTACTACCTCCTCGTTTTTCAGCATTTCCAAAATGCGGTCACTACACTCTGCCGTCAATTGACAGCGGCGGAGATTTCAATCCCGGGCGCTGACGCGTCTCACCTGCAGACCTGCTCTTTGCGGTGGCAGTACGCTCGCGGGGCGGACCGCTTCTACCCGGTTTCGTCCTTTTCCCTTGGCGCGATAGAGGGCCTCGTCAGCATGCTGCAACAGCTCTTCCACACCGGTGCAGCGAACGGTATCGGTGGCGGCAACTCCCATGCTGAGCGTGACCGGCACCTTGGCGAATGTAGTGGTGACGGCCTCGCGGGAGACGAGGCCGCGGATCTCGTCGGCGCGGCGCGCAGCCACCGCGGAACTGCATCCCGGCAGCACAAGCAGAAACTCTTCGCCGCCATAGCGGCCGGCCAGGTCGTAGGCCCTGAGATCGCATTGGAGGCGGCGAGCTACTTCCTGCAGGACGATGTCACCGGCTGCGTGGCCGAGCGAGTCATTGATTTTTTTGAAGTGATCGATGTCGGCAAGCAGGATCGAGACCGGCTTGTTTTCGCGTTCGCCGCGCGACAGCTCGCGCTTGAGTGCCGCCATGACCTCCGCGCGATTAAAGAGCTTGGTAAGAAAATCGTGCGTGGCGGCGAACCTGAGCGACTGCTGCAGCTCGATGATCCTCTTGCCGACCATGATCTTGGCTCGCAATTCCGAGGGCTCGACCGGCTTCGTCAAGTAATCATCGGCGCCGGCTGCCATGGCAGTCAGCAGGTCCGCCTTCTTTTGCTTCGCCGTGAGCATCACGGTGTAGATGTAGCTGCCGTTTCCTCCTAGGGTGCGCAGCTTGCGGCAAAGTTCTAGACCATCCATTCCCGGCAGCATCCAGTCGAGCAGTACCAAATCGGGAGGCTGTGGATCCTGAAGCAACGTCCAGGCTTCGGCGCCGTCGCCTACCGAGCTGAACTCCAGGTGCCAAGCCTTCAGGTATTCGGTGACCTGACGGCGCTCCAGCTTTGAATCCTCTACCAGCAGTATGCGCATGATGAAATTGAGAAGCCTCAGCTCTTGCTTACCAGCGCCGGCCCTGGAGCTGCGACTGGCTGCAGGAGGCTGTACAGAGTCGATCGGCTAATGCCCAGAATCTCGGCGGCGCGAAGCTTGTTGCCGCCAACTGTCTCCAGCACGCGCTGTGCATGCTGTCTTTGAATTTCCGCCAGCGACATGGAAAGGGGAAAAGAGAGCCTGCTGCCGCTATCATCGTTGAGCCGCATGCCCGCGGGAAGATGGGCGATGTCGATCACCGGTCCATCGGCCATCATGCAGGCATTTCCGATGACGTTTTCAAGCTCGCGGATGTTGCCGGGCCAGTGATAAGCCGAAAGCACATTCTGCGCCCGGCGGCTGATGCCGCGGATACTCTTGCAATACTCAGCGGCGAACTTCTCGACGAAGTACTGCTGCAGCAAGGGCAGATCTTCTCTGCGTTCGCTGAGCGGAGGGAGAGAGATGGTGGCGGCGCTCAAGCGGTAGAACAGGTCCTCGCGGAAGCGGCCCTTGAGCACTTCTTGCCGGAGGTCGCGGTTGGTGGCGGCGATGACACGCAGGTTCAGCTTGTGGGCAATGGCGCACCCGACCTTCTGTATCTCGTGGCTCTGCAGAACCCGCAGCAGCTTCGCCTGAAGAGAGAGCGGCATTTCCCCGATCTCGTCCAGGAACACGACTCCGTCGTTGGCGTGCTCAAACAGTCCGCTGCGGTCGTGGTTCGCCCCGGTGAACGCCCCCCGGACGTATCCGAACCACTCGCTCTCGGCGAGGGTCTCGGGAACACCGGCGCAGTTGCAGACGACGAAGGGTCCCGCCTGCGCGGGCGACATCTGATGCAGCGCCCTGGCCACCAGCTCCTTGCCGGTGCCCGAGCGTCCGGTGAGGAGAACGCTGCGAAAATGCGGAGCGATGCGGCGCATGCTGGAGAAGATTTCCAGCATCTTGGGGCTGCGTGCGACCATGCCGTGAAATTGAAACGACAAGGCGAGCTTTTTATCGAGATCGTGCGTGCTTCGCTTGATCTGCATCTCCTCGAGCGATCGGGTCACTCGATCGCGCAGCGCCGACATCGAGATCGGTTTGGTCAGGTAATCGGCAGCGCCCTTCTTGATCGCCTCCACCGCCGCCGCAGTCGAGTAATCGCCGGTCAGGAGAAATACCTCGATGCCGGCGTCAAAGTTAACTAAGGCTTCGAGCAGCTCGATCCCATTCATCTTCGGCATGTGGAGATCGGCCAGCACGATCGCGGGACGGCGGGATTTGATGCTTTCTAAAGCCGCATGAGGATCGGTAAACGTCGCGGTCTCCACTTCGAGATCGTGTAACCCCTCTACGACCACCTCAAGCACCATGGCCTCATCATCGACGACAACCACCAAGGCTCGACTTTGGATCTCGCAGCTCAGATGCCCTCCTTGCCTAGGCGGCCGGGGCGCAGCGAGCGCGCTGGATCGCATCCCAGGCGCGGTTCTGGAGAGGCGACGTCGAGTTCCCGGCAGTGCGAGTCGAGCGCGAGATCGACTCGATCGGCCAGGGTGCGCTCGGCGACGGATTCGATTTCCCGTTCTAGGAAAAGCAGCCAGGCCGAGAGCTGGTCGCATCGATCGAAAACGTTCTCGTGGGCCAAAAGCGAGACGATGCGGGAGGTGAAGTACTGCGCCGGAGGACTGTCGCACAGGCGGAGATCTCGGGCCAGCTGGGCGGCGATTCGTCGCGCCTCCGGCAGATCGCGCTGCTGGAGGGCGCAGATCAGCTCGGCGACGGCGGCAAGTAGAGAACGATGGAGATGTTCTCTGAGACCCTGCCGCAATATCCGCAGATCTGCAGCACTCGTTTTTCGCGCCATGCCTGCCTCCGTGTTGCAGTCATAGTGCAACTTTTGTGCCATTCCCTGGCGACCCGGGTAAATGCTTACGGCACCCGAGCGCTTCGCCTTAGGCGCCGGGGTGGCAGGAAGCGAAGCAATCGGATTTTCCAGCTCGCATCGCGCTTTGCCGGGTGAAAATCGCCAGGATTGCCTACCTGTGGTGGCTGGGGCAGGCCGCAAAAAGGAAGCGACCAGGCGCAGAAACCCCAGCGAGTGTCCGAAGATCGTACACAGTTCCAGAATTCAAACACCCTCGCCGGCCGCGCGCCGCGCCATCCACCGTGAAATAAGCCTTTATCAGCAAAAGGTTTAGGCTTTCCCGGCAGCTTGTGGCCGCCGGATTGCAAAAACCAGGGAGCAGCCGAATTCGCGTTGCGGGGCGGACGTGTGGTTTCATTTTGGGAATCTTCCGGGAGAACAAAAGCGCGTCGGGCGATCCCGGTTCTCGCTTTTCTGGCGTGCGCATGGCCGGGAATGGCCCACGCGCAATCATCGCCGCGACGCGGGCACCCCGCCTCAGCGGCCTTGCACATAACAGTGGTGGTGATGCCGGTGGTTCATACGATAGTTGCGGCGCCGGCTCCCGCAACCCAGGAGTCGGATGGGATTACTTACAACCTCAAATCGCCTGCCATGTCTGAGAACTACGAGATTCGCATGCTTCCCCCAGAGGCGCAGAAGGGAAAGAAAGCAGCGCCGGCGATCCTGAAGACCCTGGTTGTGGTCCCGCGCTGAGCGATTCCGCAGCACAAATTTGCCCGGAGAAAAAGACATGAATGCGTCCAGTGCGCTACAAGCGGTCATCGTTTCCAACGATGCTTCCGTGCTCGAGACCATGCCCGTGTGCCTGGGCGAACTTGGCATACACGCCAGCGTTCACCAGCCCTCGTCGCTTATCGACGCGCTTGCAACCTGCAAAATCGATGTCTTTTTCGTCGACCAGGACAGCGATCCGGAACTGGCGCTGATCCAGCACGTGCGCACCTCTTCGTCCAGCCGGACGGCCGTGATTTTCGCTCTGGCACATCGGTCCAGGACCAGCTCACTCGCCTTTGGGGGAGCGGACTTTGTGATTGACAAGCCTCTGGTTCAGGAACACGTGACTCGCGCCCTGCGCGCAGCCTATGGAATCATGTTGAAAGAGCGCCGGCGATACACGCGCTACGCTTTAGCTTGCCGGGCCATTGTTCAAGATTCGACCTCGCGGCAATTTCTCGCGGCCACAACCAACATCAGCCAAACCGGACTGGCGCTCGAATGCGCCGCCCCACTGGTGGCGGGAGAGAAGATAACGGTGCGCCTCCGGCTGCCGCACTGCCGGCAGATCTCGAACTTCGGAGCACAGGTTATCTGGACGGCTACGAACGCAAAAGTCGGCCTGACCTTTACCGGAATGAGTTTGCCGGATCGGGAACGACTCAGCGAATGGATTGACGGCGAGTTCCTTCGTCAATGGCATGCTCTGATCCCGGAAACGGTTGCCGAGAGGTTTACCCATGCAGCGCGGTGAAGAGCCCTTGCAGCCTCCCTCGCCAAGCGCGGAGCAACTGAACCGGACGCGCAGGCGGCCACCTTCTCCGCTAAAACTCGAGACGTCGACTTGCACACGCCGCACCGTGCGAAAGCCAGGGTACGCGGCGAAGATCGATCGCGCGATCGCGATGATTCCCGCTAGACCTGAGGTTGTGGTGAATGGACACAGCCGCTGCAGAGCGGCGTCGGCGCGCATGGGTTCCCGAGTGCTGGAGTTTTCCCATTTTGGAGGAGAAGCGACCTGCGAGCAAACGAGCGCCGGCTTTCGAGGACTGCGGTGCGAGCCATGAGCATGAAGTCATCTTTGCCTGCTTACAGCGCCGCAGCCTCGGCGATTTTGCCTCAGCGCAGCACACAGAACTCTCCCGTTCTGGCACTCGTTAACCTGGATGCATCCAGCAGCGACACGGTTGAACGAGCTTTTGCGCAGTGCGGGATCGGCGCAGTGCGGGTGGGCGAAGAGTTTTCCCGCCGTGTCCGCCAGGAGAAATTCGAGGGAGGTGTCCTCCAGCTCAACGAGAGCGCCATTCCCGTTCTGGAAGCGATTCGTTCATCGCCTTCCAATCGCAGGATGATTGTCTACGGAATGGCCGACAAAGATCTGGAGATGCGACCTTTCTCCAGCTTCGGCATCAACGCCGTCCTCGATCTTCCCCTCGACCGAGCTGCGGTATCGAGAACGGCGCGTGCGACCTGCGCCCTCCTGCTGCAGGAGCTGCGGCGGTATGTCCGTGTCCCTTTGGTGACCGAAGTCGGCATTCAGAGCGGGGATGGCAGCTTGCGCGGTTCCAGCCGCGAAATCAGCGGCGGAGGAATGTCGGTGCAGTTTTCCGGGACGCTGGCGAACAACGGCTCGCGGTTGCGGCTCTCGTTTGCTCTGCCGGGCGGGTCCGCATTGACGATTGCAGCGGCCGTCTGTTGGAAGAGCGATTCCCTATTTGGATTTCAGTTTGAAGACACCGATCCAGCGCGGCTATTGGTGAAGCGATGGATCGATTCATTCTTAGGTTTGGCATAAATCATGACCGGGAACGCAACTTTGAGAGAGCAATCGACACACGAAGCAACGGCGAGCGGACCGCTGGCGCTTTTGCGAAAGCTCGAGGGCCGGGAGTGGTGGCTGTGGGCCTTTGCAGTCACCGTGACCCTGGTGCTGACCGCGGGTATCGTCTCGCTGACCTTTACCGGCTTCCGTCCCGATTCGGAAAACTATTGGACGGATCTCAAGGAATGGGTAAGGGCGCTGGCCGCTCTGGTTCTCCTGTTCGACATCTACACCGTCTACCAACAGCTGCTGCTGCACCGAATACGCCGGCGCCTGGCTGAGCGCGATCAGCTTTTTCAGGTGATTACCGAGAACGCCGCCGACATGATTGCGGTCATCGACTCTGAGGGCCGGCGCATCTACAACAGCCCGGCTTACGAAAAGGTTCTGGGTTACTCCCAGGAAGAGCTGAAGTCGACTCCTTCGATTGAACAGGTCCACCCCGAAGATCGTCCCCGCGTCATCGAAGCCGCTGCAAAAGCGCAGGTCACCGGCCGCGGAGAGCGCCTCGAGTACCGCATCCGCCACAAGGACGGAAGCTGGCGAATTCTGGAATCGACCGCGAGTGTAATTCAAGAGGCGTCGGGAAAGGTGCAGAGCCTGGTCGTAGTCAATCGCGATATCAGTGAGCGCAAATGGGCGGAGAATCGGCTCGCCCACAACGCGTTGCATGACGCTCTTACCAATCTTCCCAATCGCGCACTGTTTCTCGATCGCGTGCAGCACAGCCTCACTCTATCGCAGCGTCATGCCCGCTACATGTTTGCCGTGCTGTTCATCGACATCGATCAGTTCAAACTCTTAAACGACAGCCTGGGGCACAGCGCGGGCGACGAGCTGTTGATCCAGATCGGGAAACGGTTGAGCGCATCTCTGCGCGGCAGCGACACCATCTCCCGCTCCGGGTTGCCGGAAGAAGGTGAGACCTTGAGCGAGGCCGGCCTGGCCAGGCTGGGCGGCGATGAGTTTACCGTGCTGCTCGAAGACATTCGCGACTCTAGCGATGCCATACGCGTTGCGGAGCGGATCCAGGAGAGGTTGGCACTGCCCTTCGAGGTGAACGCACACGAGGTGATCACCAGCGCGAGCATCGGCATCGCCTTCGGTGCTCCCTCGAACACGGCAGCAGAGGAGCTGATTCGCGATGCCGAGATCGCCATGTATCGGGCCAAGCGCGAGGGAAAAGCTCAGTCGCGGGTTTTTGATCAGGGCATGCATGAGTCGGCGATGCGCCGGCTGCGCCTGGAAACGGAGTTGCGCCAGGCACTGGAGTTAGGAGAGTTCCGGGTTCATTATCAGCCGATCGTTTCTTTGCAAAATGAGAGCGTGGTGGGATTTGAAGCTCTGAGCCGCTGGCAGCGTCCCGGGGGTCTAGTGCCCCCAGCGGAATTTATCCCGGTTGCGGACGAGACGGGCATCATCCTCCCGCTGAACCGCGCGCTGCTGCGCGACGCGTGCCAGCAGATACGAAGGTGGCACGCCGATTTCGCCTCCGAGCCCGCACTGCGGATCAGTGTCAACATCACCCCCAAACAGTTTGCCCAGCCCGATCTGACCGCCCAGATCGCGCAAGTGCTCAAGGAAACCGGAATCGCACCCCAGGATGTCGACGTGGAGATCACGGAAACCATCGCCATGGGGGATGCGGAAAGATCGGCGCGGCTGCTGGGCGAACTCAAAGCTCTCGGAGTTCACTTAAGCATCGATGATTTCGGCACGGGCTACTCCTCTTTGAGCAGATTGCAGGGCTTTCCCGTGGATACGATAAAAATCGACCGCGCATTCATCTCCAAAATCTGCGAGGATGCGGAGAGCTCGGAAATCGTGCGCATCATTATTATGCTGGCGCACAATCTGGGTCTGTCGGTGGTGGCAGAGGGGGTCGAGACCGTGGCGCAACTGGAACAGCTGCGCTCGTTCGGCTGCGAGAAGGCCCAGGGATACCTTTTCTCTCGACCGGCCGATTCAGACTCGATCAGCGCCTTTCTGCACAGCCGTAGCTCAGGGCAACGTAGCTTCCTAAAAGCGTGACACACAAATACGCCCAATAGCCTATTTTTCCTCCGAGCAATTTCACATCGTTGCCCGACGCGTTCTCCTCGATTCTGCTTTCCGGTCAGACCTTGAAGGTGAAGACCCCATCTTCTCGAACTTTTTCTATTGGATGCAAAAAGCCTCAGCGAAGCGAAAAACCAGAGCACCTGATGTCCGACCAGGAGATAAGGAATGCTGCAAGAGTCGCAGTAATTTGTTAGATAAAGAAGGGAAGTGGCGGGGACGACGGGACTCGAACCCGCGGCCTCTGCCGTGACAGGGCAGCGTTCTAACCAACTGAACTACGTCCCCAGCTTTGTGTCGGGGTTGAGGTACCCTCGACTTGAGGTCGCACAGGAGTTTCGCGACCTGGAGCATCTGTCCCTGCTCCAGAGCAATTGTAACAAACTCCCGCGTTTCAGAATCCCCGCTAAGCTACGCTGCGGGCCATTGGGAACTCTGCACCGTTGCGGAAGTGGCTGCCGCATT